>JBIIIW010000003.1:0-46367 GCA_044234345.1 Minisyncoccia bacterium | reverse complement strand
AATCGTGACTCTGCACACAGCCCGAGTTACGGGTTCAAAAAATTAGCACACGATTGGTTTGCCTGGAAAGGACGACACAACTTATTCTTCCAATCCAGGTGATTACAAGCAACCACCCACCCTTTCAAGGTCTCCCTTCCGGAGGCCTTTTTCTTTGTGATAATATAGACAAATGAAAACATTTACCCAGAAAGTATATGACGTAGTTGCTAAAATCCCTGAGGGTAGTGTTTTGACCTACAAACAAGTTGCCGTAAAAGCAGGTAATGCAAAAGCATGCCGTGCGGTGGGTAATATATTAAACAAGAATTATGATCCTAAAATACCTTGTCATAGAGTAATACGAAGTGATGGTAAGACTGGAGGGTATAACAGAGGAGAGGGTAATAAGATAAAGATACTTAAGAGAGAAAAAGCGATTTAAAATATCATTTGTGATAACATATTGCCATGGACTCAAAACAAAAGACTCAAGATAGGATAACTGAGATAGAGACAGCTATGGAAGCTAGTGACTTCTGGTCTAATCCTCAGAAAGCACAGGGGATGATAAAGGAATTACAGGAACTAAAGGATGTATTGTCCGGTATAGGGAAATTCGATAAGGGTAATGCAATAATGACAATATTCTCAGGTGCAGGAGGAGATGACGCTGAAGACTTCTCAGCCATACTGTATCGAATGTATAGAAAGTTAGCGGAGAACAAAGGTTGGGGAATGGAGTTAATACATGAGAATACAAATGATCACGGAGGGTATAGAAATATTACAATTGAGATATCTGGTAAGGACGTGTATGGAACACTTAAGAATGAAAGTGGAGTACATAGGCTAGTTAGAATATCTCCATTTAATGCAAAACAACTAAGACATACTTCTTTTTCAATGGTTGAAGTTATACCTAAATTTGAGAAGGTTAATAGTGCAGATTTGGAACTACCAGAAAAGGATATAGAGATATCAATAGCTAAATCAGGAGGACCAGGAGGACAGAATGTAAACAAGAGAGAGACTGCGGTTCGCATAGTGCATAAACCTACAGGGCTATCAGTACACGTAACTTCAGAAAGATCACAAGCACAGAACAAAGAGAAGGCAATAGATATACTCAAGGGTAAGCTGTTTAAGCAAATGGAAGATGAGAGAATTGCTCGTGAAAAGGGTATGTATGTTAGTAAGAGCACAGCAATTGAGTGGGGAAATCAGATAAGATCATACGTATTTCATCCGTATAAGATGGTGAAGGATCATAGAACCAATGTGGAGACTAGTCAGGTAGATAAGGTATTAGAAGGAGATTTGGAAGAATTTCTGGTAGCAGAAAGAACTATGCTATAATTACTCCCATGATATATTTCGATAAAGTAAGTAAGATATACCCAGATGAATCAATCGCTCTAGATCAAGTGAGCTTTGCCGTTGAACCTAATGAATTTGTAACCATAGTAGGTCACTCAGGTGCAGGAAAGAGTACTTTAATGAAGATGATAATTGCTGAGGATAGACCAAGTCATGGAGCAGTATTCTTCGAATCAGCTAATATACACAAGCTCGGTAAGGGGCAGATGAACAAGCTTAGACGACGTATTGGTACTGTATTTCAAGACTTTAGACTAATACCTAACAAGACAGCATATGAGAACATTGCTTTTGCAATGGAAGCTTCAGGAAGAAGTGATAGCGAGATCGCTTCAGATGTTCCACATGTTCTAGAACTAGTTGATCTTGGTAAGAAGATATGGAATTTCCCCCATGAACTATCAGGAGGAGAGAAACAAAGAGTAGCAATTGCTCGTGCTATCGTTACTCAACCAGATATAATAATTGCAGATGAACCAACAGGTAATCTAGATCCAATCAATACTCTTGAAATCATCAAGATCCTACAGAAGATTCATAAACTCGGAACCACGGTACTACTTACGACACATGACAAGGGTATTGTAGATGAGGTTGGAGGAAGAGTAATAACTATGGAGAAGGGTAGGGTCGTAAGAGATGATAAGAATGGTAAGTATGTTATTAAATAAATATGATATTCACACATTTTAAAAGAATAGTTCGTACAGGATTTATAAACTTTTGGAGAAATGGTTTCCTTTCTTTTTCTGCTGTAATCGTACTAACATTGTCTCTTACGGTATTCGGAGCACTAATATTTGGTAGTGCATTCGGTAGGGCTTTGATAAAGGAGGTTAAGGATAAGGTAGATATAAACGTCTACTTTACACTAGATTCACAAGAATCAGAGATATTTGCATTAAGAAAGACAATACAAGCATTACCTGAAGTAGATAAGGTGGAGTATGTATCTAGAGACCAAGCATTAGCTGACTTTAAGGATAAGTGGAAGGATAATGCTTTGATAATGCAGGGATTAGATGAGATAGGTAGTAATCCATTCCCAGCTGTACTTAATATAAAGGCAAAGGAACCATCACAGTATGCTGGAATAGCATCATTTCTAGATAGTAAGAATTCAATATCTAAAGGTACAAGTATTGTAGAGAAGGTTAACTATAACCAAAATAAGTTAGTTATCGACCGATTGGGAAGAATAATCCCCGCAGCAGAAAGAGCAGGATCACTAGTTGCAGTCCTCTTCATCATAATTGCAATAATTATCGTATTCAACACAATACGTCTAATAATCTTTACAGCTAAGGATGAAATATCAGTTATGAAGTTGGTTGGAGCATCAAACCTATACATCAGAGGACCATTCGTAACTTCAGGTATAATGTACGGAATCGTATCATCACTATTAACACTTGTAATACTCGGAGTATTCGCATTCTATAGCGATGCACTAATAGTTAAGTTCTCAGGAGTACAAGGAGTAAATGACTTCTCCCTACTAGCAAATGTATTCTCAAGCTACTTCATGCAAAACCTAGGTCAGATATTTGCGATAATAATGGGATCAGGAATAGTAATGGGAGGTATATCAAGTTACCTCGCCGTAAAGAGGTATTTACGAGTATAGAATATTTGATACAATACGAACATGAAAAGAAAGACTGTTACGAAAGAAAAGAAAGGAAGAACTAAGAATCACAAGTATATTTTTGTCGTCGGAGGAGTAATGTCTGGAGTTGGTAAGGGAATCGCTACATCTTCCCTAGGTACACTCCTACAGGCTAAAGGATTTGATGTAAATCTAGCTAAAGTAGATCCTTACCTAAACGTCGATGCAGGAACAATGAACCCCACTGAACACGGTGAGGTTTTTGTTTTGAATTCTGGACTAGAGACCGATCAGGATATGGGTAATTACGAAAGATTCCTTAATAGAGATTTGATGCATACAGACTATATGACATCAGGTATGGTATATAAACATGTTATCGATAAAGAACGTAATCTAGGATTTGGAGGTAAGTGTGTAGAAGCAGTACCACATATTCGTGATGAGATAGTGTCTAGATATGAGAATGCAGCAAAGCTTAATAACTCCGAAATCTCAATTATAGAAATCGGAGGTACAGTTGGAGACTATCAAAACATTATGTTCATCGAAGCAGCTCGTGTACTTAAGATTAAACATCCAGATGATGTAATCTTTGTGATGGTGAGCTATCTACCAATACCTTCAAAGATTGGAGAAATGAAGACTAGACCTACACAGAATGCTGTAAACCAGCTAGCTGGATACGGAGTACATACGGATATCATAATTGCACGCTCAGAGAAGCTTGTAGACAAGAAGAGAAAAGAGAAGATTGGTATTGCATGTAATATACCTGAAGAGAATGTTATCTCAGCACCAGATATAGATAGTGTGTATGATGTGCCATTAAACTTCGAAAGAGATAATATTGGAGGTATTGTAATGAAGCTACTTAAGCTTGAGAAGAGAAAGGGTCCAGGATTAACACATTGGAAGAAGTTTACTAATTCAGTTAAGAATACGGAGAAAGAAGTTAATATAGCTATTGTAGGTAAGTACTTCAGTACAGGAGACTTCGTACTAACAGATGCATATGTATCAGTATTAGAGGCAATTAAGTATTCAGCATATTCACAGAAAGTTAAGCCTAAGATATACACTATCAATGCAAATGATTTTGAAATATCTAATCCAGATTATGACAGCCTAAAGAAATTCGATGGTATTATCGTTCCAGGAGGTTTCGGAGAGAAGGGTATAGAGGGGAAGTTAAATGTAATTAGATATGCTAGAGAGAACAAAATACCATATTTCGGCCTATGTTATGGTATGCAATTAATGACTATAGAGTATGCAAGAAATGTACTTAAGTTAGATGGTGCACAGACTGCAGAAATCAATCCTAAAGCACCTCATTTAATTATCGATATAATGCCAGATCAGAAGGCAAAGCTATTACAGAAGAACTATGGAGGAAGCATGAGACTAGGTACATACACTGCTAGTATCGCAAAGAATACAATAGCTTTTGAAGCATATAAATCAAGTACAATAGAGGAAAGACACAGACATAGATATGAGGTTAATCCAGAGTATGTAGAGAGATTAGTTAATGCAGGACTAGTATTTTCTGGAACATCTCCAGACGGAACACTTATGGAAATTGCTGAACTACCTAGATCAGTACACCCATTCTTCTTGGGAACACAGTTCCATCCAGAGTTCCTAGCTCGTCCACTTGCACCACATCCACTATTTACCGAGTTTATTAAGGCTATAAAGAAGATAAAATCTTAATAAAAATTTCATTTAGATTTTATCAAAATTTTATACGGATTTCATCTCGTTTTGATACGCTTATATAGTTATACGGTCGGTTATAACATTTACATGTGGTAACGATAACACTCCATCTAGGGTACTGGTGGGGTGTTGTTTGTTTGAAAGCATATAGATTATATGCTAGCTTTATCCTAGACAAAAAAGGATAATCAAAATGAAATACAGAAGACCACGTAGATATTCATGGAGGGTTTGCGGAGGAATCGGTAAAGTCAAAGAGCTATTCGTGAAGGAGATTAGGCTCAAGCGAATAGCGTTGAGACTCACAGCTGAAGATGTCGATGCAATACTCAATATCCAGGCAACGAAATTGCCATATGTTGGACAAATAGAGGGAAGTCCAAACCTCTTCACTATTGAGTTTCATCAGCATTGGACTATCAAACGTCTTGATAGCCCAGAAGTATACGACAGGCTATTTGATATAACTGGAGAATTCGTAAACGCTGAGATCGACAAGTTTCTATCAGAAGGCCGAAATTTGGATGACACAATCGCCGATCTAAAGCGAAGTGGGGCAACAATAAGCGGCACTTTGTATCATGAAGACGAAGATGAGCATTTTGAAAGAGTGCTTGAAGGAAGACCTGTTAAGCAGTTCGCTCCAAACATGATTCCTCCAATCGAGTATGCAAGAATACACATCTATACCTGCATCATGGATGAATTGCGTAGCTCTGATGGAAGAAGTAGGTCAATTTTTCTATCCATCATTGTGTTGTTAACAATCTTAGCTATTCTTTTCCTGGTAATATCTTCATACTGGAAATGAGTTTTACTCTCAAAAGCCGCCAATGCATTGGCGGCTTTTTTATATTCAGCAACCTTACAAATCCTTCAATATGGAATTAAAAAACTCCTTGTCTTTCTGGTGTGTTAATAGCTCAGTAATCTTCTCTTTGTCTACCCAAACCGCCAGAGGATTTTCAGGATCAATTGGCTTTAATTCAAGTTCGTTAGTCTTAAACAAGAAAAGAGTAATCTCTTTTAACTCATCTTTGATATCATTACCATCCTTACCAATCCTGTATCTAGTATAGCTACCAAGTCTACGAATGAGCTCCAAGTCCTTAACACCTGATTCCTCATATATTTCTCTAATAGCTGCCTGTAACTCATCCTCACCATTCTCTATGTGGCCCTTAGGTAGAGACCACGATATACCTTTTTGGTTTACAACCAAAACCTCACCTCTAGTGTTAATAACAACACCACCAGCACTTCTAGATTTGATCATGCTATTGTCCATGACACTTCTTGTACTTCTTACCAGATCCACAAGGACAAGCATCATTTCTACCCACTTCAGCCTTCTTAGGTGCTTCCACTTGCTTGTTACTACCATCACCATCACCTATAACCTGAGCTTGCTCATGAACTTCCTTAAGTTGTACTGCTTCTTGAGTTACAACACCACCACCAACATGAGGAAGAAGGTTGAGTATCTGAGAGTTAATAGCTAATTGCATTTCTTTAAACAATCTCAATCCTTCCTTCTTGTATTCAACTAGAGGATCTCTCTGTCCATACGCTCTAAGGTTCACACTTGAACGAGTATAGTCCATAACCTCTAGATGCTCTACCCAGAACATATCTATAGCTTGTAGCATAAGCTGACGAACAACAGTTAGGAAACGGTCCTTACCAAGTAGGTTGATCTTCTCTGCAATAACCTTCTTTGCTTCTTCATTGTCCCCAACAACCTCATTAATCTTTTCATTAACAACATCTAAACTACCAACAAGTATATTTCTACGTCTCTCATAAACAGTCTTTCTTTGGTGATTTAGAATATCATCATACTCAAGAACATGCTTTCTAGAATCAAAGTTGAATCCCTCAATCTTAGTCTGCGCTCCTTCAAGTGAGCGAGTAATCATACTGTTCTCGATAGCTTCATCTTCAGCAACACCAAGCTTACCCATAAGGTTCTTGATAGTATCAGAAGCAAATATTCTCATTAGAGAATCCTCTAGAGATACGAAGAACTGTGTTGCACCAGGATCACCCTGACGTCCAGATCTACCTCTCAGCTGGTTATCAATTCTACGAGCTTCGTGTCTCTCTGTACCAAGTACAAATAGTCCACCAATAGACTTAATTTCTTCGTATAGGGTAGGGGAACCAGGATTACCTCCAAGCTTAATATCCACTCCACGACCAGCCATGTTTGTAGCTATGGTTACAGCACCCTTCTTACCAGCTTGAGCGACAATCTCTCCCTCTCTCTCGTGATTCTTAGCATTAAGTACTTCATGAGGTACACCTTCAGCCTTAAGGAATTCTGATAGCACTTCATTCTTCTCAATAGATACTGTACCAATTAGCACAGGCTGTCCAAGCTTGTTCAATTCCTTAACCTTGCGTGCAATAGCCTTAAACTTACCAACTTCTGTTTGGAATATTAAATCATTATGATCAACTCTCTGTATACCTTTGTTTGTAGGAACAGTAACAGTCTCAAGACCGTACACTTTGTAGAATTCCTCAGAAGAAGTACTTGCAGTACCTGTCATACCTGATAGTTTCTTGTATAGTCTGAAGTAGTTCTGGAAGGTAATAGATGCAAATGTTCTACTTTCTTTCTGAACTGATACACCTTCCTTCGCCTCAACTGCCTGATGTAGACCATCTGACCATCTACGTCCAGGTTGTAGTCTACCTGTAAATGTATCAACGATAACTATACTGTTGTCTTTGATAACATACTCAGTGTTGATATTAAACAATGCCTTGGCCTTAACAGCAGTCTCTAGATGATGAACATACTTAATACCTTTCTCTGTATATATATTCTCAACACCTAACTTCTTTTCAGCCTTAGATATACCGCTATTAGTTAGAGAAATACTTCTCTGTTTCTCGTCTACAGTATAGTCTTCGTCCTTGTTGAAGTCTTTAACCATAGATGCAAATATCTGATATAAATTCTCAGAATCTGTAGTAGGGGAAGAGATGATTAGGGGAGTACGTGCTTCATCAATCAATATTGAGTCAATCTCATCCACAATTGCATAGTTCCACTCTCTCTGACGTAGAGAATTAGAATCATATTCAAGATTGTCTCTTAGATAGTCGAAACCAAACTCATTGTTAGTACCATAAGTAATATCAGCCATGTATGCCTCATTACGAGTTACCGGTCTTAGATACTCGTGAACCACCTTAAATGATCCCAATTCATCTCTCTCTTTGTCCTTTTCTGTATGTGATGGATCGTATATAAATGAACTTTCGTGATTGATAACTCCAGTTGAAAGTCCTAGGAAGTTATATATCTGTCCCATCCAAACTGCATCACGACGTGATAGGTAGTCGTTTACAGTAATAACATGTACACCCTTACCAGTTAATGCATTTAGATATGCAGGAAGTGTTGCAACAAGAGTCTTACCTTCTCCTGTACGCATCTCAGCTATACTACCGCTATTGAGTATCGCTCCTCCAATTAGCTGTACATCAAAGTGTCTTTGTCCAAGTACGCGCTTAGATGCTTCACGAACTACAGCAAATGCTTCAGGAAGTATACCCTCTAGAGTCTCATCCTTAGCTAATCTCTCCTTAAACTCAATAGTCTTAGCTCTCAAACCTTCGTCTGATAGGGAAGAGATGGCAGGCTCAAATGAAGCTACAAGGCCTACTATAGGCTCGTATTTCTTAAGTAATTTTTTGTTTGGATCTCCGAATATGTTTTTGATTGAAAATGCCATATGTCGGTCTACTATACCACATATTCCACCTCAGGTTCAATTTCAATTCCAGTCTTCTCATACACCCCATCCACCATCTTTTGAGCCAAACCAATTATCTCCGCCGCTGTAGCATCACCAAAGTTTACAAGCACCAAAGCTTGGTTCTTGTACGTACCTACATTACCTTTCTTTACACCTCTAAAACCACATAAGTTATCCAATATCCATGCAGTAGGGATCTTAACCCTCTTGTCATTTACTGGGTGAACTATCATTTCAGGATACATGTCAGTAAGCTCCTTAGCCTTAAGAGCAGACACAACCACATTCTTGAAGAATGAACCAGCAGTACCATATTCCTTAATATCAGGAAGCTTTCTCTTGCGTATCTCTATAACAGCTTCACGAACTTGCTTAAGAGTAGGTTCAGTAATCTTCTTGAAATCAAAATATTCTTTAAGATCTTTGTAGTTTGTATTCAACCCAGCTTTCTTCTTAAGAAGAAATGTTGTAGATAGCACTACATATCTACCTGGATCCTGCTTAAAGATACTGTCTCTGTATCCAAACTTACAATCATCGTTCTTTAGATCAATGTATTCATCCTTAACAACATCAAGTACATGTACAGTATGTATTGTATCTTTAGCTTCACTACCATATGCACCAATGTTTTGAACCGGAGCACCACCCACAGTTCCAGGAATCCAAGATAGGTTCTCAATGCCATGTAATCCCATATCTACAGTTTCAGATACGAAATTATCCCAATTCTCTCCAGCAAATGCAGTAGCATAAACCTCATTACCATTCTCCTCATACTTCTTACCCTTCATCTCCATCTTGATAACAATTCCATTAAACCCAGCATCTGATACTAAAATATTTGAACCTCCACCTAGTATGAAAAAAGGAATTTTGTTCTTCTTAGAAAAACCAATTGCTTCGATTAGCTCATCTTCATTTGTAACTACACAAAAATACCGTGCAGGACCTCCAATCCTGAATGTAGTGAATTCTTTTAAAGATATTTTTTCTTTTATTGTCATATTACTCCAAATGTTGACGAACGGGTGTTAGCTCCAAATATAATGTCTAAATTAAGATGTGAGTACAGCCGGTCGTCAACGCTTGGAACAATATGTCTATTATATCAATAAGTCAATGGTTAGTACAAATATATACAGTTGACATAATGATATATTAGTTATATTGTACCTAAACGTTCATTTAGAACGAGGAATTAGTTTTTTGAGATATGAATGTGTTTACCAATTGTTTTATTGATGGAAGGCCGGTTATTATCATCATGTCTCGTAACAACGAGCAGAGGTTGATGACTACGTGTTTCCGAGGGAGAGGAAGGCGCCTTGCAGGTAATTTCTTTGATTGGGGTAGCGCAAGTGAACTCTTCAACGACAATAGGGTTTCCTCACTTATTGTCGGAGAGGTCGAGAACGCAATTCACAATAGGACTTACAATTTGTTGGCGACCCTCGACATGAAGCAGTTTGTCGGATGGTCGAGCACCGACGATTTGGGCAGGTATGATCCTCGCGATCTTAGCCCGTTTAAGATTAACGGAAGAGCAACTGGCTTGATGGTTGGGGATCTCTTCACCGCACCCAGGACCAATCATTTGGCTGTGTCGCTAAGTATCAAGTTTAATTACAATCCTCATGAGGTGGTCGTGATTATCCACACTGTCTATCCCGGTAGGAATATCGGCAGGCTCATCGACGATGTTTCGAGACGGGAAAGGGTTGTCTTCTTCCCTTGGGATAGGGTTGGGGAGAAGTAGCTCCCAAACACGGGCTCTGCATTTGCAGAGCCCTTTTTATATACACAAAATCCTGCCGAGGCAGGACCTTATGTAGACATTTTATTTTGGAAGTACCAACAACTAAGTCAAGCTTTACAGTACTCACACATAGATATTATATACCCACAGTATTTATGTTGCAATATACATATCATTTGTTACTATCTTTAACTCCTGAACCCAATATCCGGTATCCTCTACCTCAATTCGATTATAGATACACATTCTTCCCTTAAAGAAATAGTATCTTGTGTTCAGATGGCCGTCTCGTGTATTACATACGCACAAGACGGTTTTTGCTTGAAAAAAAGCCGATTTTACAGTATTGTTTACCCATTGCCGGATCGTATAAAGGTAGTACGTCGCTCTCTGAAAGCGAAAATTTTGGTTCGATTCCAAGTCCGGCAGCTAGGTTAACTAATTTGCCCTTATTTAAAATCTGTGTTATAAATATATATAGTATTTTATTCACATGAATTTGCGAGAGTGGCATTTTCTTACCGCATCAAGCGGCCTCAAAAAGGCGTACCGATAGTACGGAGTTAAGTGAATGAAGTAAATGAACTATGAAAATTAAATTGTATTACGATGTATTACAAGTTCCTCCCACCTCTGTTCTACGTAAAAGGAGAGAAAGTGGAACTAGTGATCTCGTACCAGACCACCTGCGTGTTAAATGCTTCAGGTTCGTAAAGGAAATATCCATGCCTTTCTTGCTGGTTAGGGGTCAAATCTATGATATGGATTATGATCCTATTACAACCGAAGACCATGGAAGTAGCCTCGAGGTTTCTATGTCAGGTGTTTTTGAGAAAGACGGCAGACAAATCCCTTTCATGATCATTGTTGACGATTACTGGCTTGCCTTTGATAACTGGCAAGAAAATGAGTGTTCCTCGGATGAGCGTGCACTCCCTCTTAAAGCACAGATAGAATTATGGTGTGAAGAAAGACGGAGGCTCGTAGAAAGTCTTCGATCAGATTTTCTAGAACATAATTGGAAAGAGTTCGATACAACTTGTGTTAACGGGAGACCACGCGAACGTGGACCTGAGTTATCTGTTTACCAGATTGATTAGAATATTTCTACTCAAAAGATTTGCTTCGAAAGTTGCAGATCTTTTTTTTATTTAAATACATTTTTCATAATGGTTACAACTTCTTATCACATAGCCTGTAGCTCTACAGGATGTTCTCAAAATAATTAATTGTATATAAAACCATAGTTGGTAGTATACTTACTATAATTATGAATAAAAAATTAATTTGGCTAATTATAATAGCCGTGGTGATAACTGGGGCTGTTTATTACATCTACAGTTCAATAAAACCTTTCGATTGTTGCCATGGGGAACAGTATCTAAACCAAACTACACCAACATCAGATTGGAAGATATACACAAGAAATAATATGTATGAATTCAGTTACCCAACTTATGGAAAAATTGAGGAAACAAATTCTGTAGTAACAGATACAACCGTCGTTTTGACGAGTGATTGGATGAATACATTTGATGTAACCACACACCCAGAAGAAGATTTTTGTAAAAGTAATCCGTACAGCAGTGCTAAAAATTCTATAAAAGAAGGGACTGTCACCAAATATGGAAACGAATATCGTCTTTTGTATAAAGAAGATTCGTCTAGTCCTACAAAAATAATAACCGAGGAACGATACTACAAATTTAAAGGTGATACTTGTTATATGATTGTCTTGCGTATATCAGATAAGGCTGGTTCACAAATTGCGATAGATATAGAGAAGATATTCTCAACTTTCAAATTTACCAACTAATCAATGGAAATCAAATCTACAATCTCTTGGAGAGGCAAAAACCACGATCTCGTATATAGAGATATAGATAGTATAGATGAATTAGAGAATAGAAAGGTTTCAGCTGTTCATGCTTGGTGTTTTTGCGGAGACAAAATTGTAATAGTATATGCTAAAAAGAAAGATATCTGGACGCCGCCAGGTGGAGGTGTAGAAGATGGAGAGAATTGCATAGATGCAATGATTAGAGAGGTAAGAGAGGAGACAAATATGAAAGTATTGAAATGGAGATTTGTTGGGTATCAAGATGTTTACGAACCTGGTAATATCTCTACACAAGTCAGGTTTGTATGTATAGTAGAACCATATGGAGATTTTGTTGAAGATCCAGATGAGGGGGATATAACGGAGATAAGGCTGATAGGTGCAAAGGATTTTAATAGGCAATATTTTAACTGGGGAGAGATTGGTGATCATATTACAAAAAGAGCGTTGGAGATGAAGGCAAAGATGCTAAACGAGTAATAGGACCGCAGAATAGACTGAAAGATATTCAAGAAGGTATCAGATCAATTTACAGATACAGAGCAATGGATAATATATGGTAACTATAGGAGTGGTAGAAAAGTATATGTGGTGAAAAATGACAAAGAAATAATATGGACAACAAATCAAATACAATAAAACACGGTACTACACATAAAACTCCAAAGGATTTGCAAGAAATCTTGTCTTCCGACGGTAGGTTGTTACAAATCTGGAACTCACTCACTCCACTCGCAAGAAATGAATGGATTTGCTGGACAGTTACTGTGAAAAAACAAGAAACTCGTATTAAGCATATAGCAAGATTACAAGAAGAGTTGTTTAATGGTAAACGCAGGCCTTGTTGTTGGTCAGGATGTCAGCATCTCTGTCTTTAAAGTATTAGGAGGATTTACTCTAATATTGCCTAGGGTACCTAGAAGAATAAAGGAGTGGGCATATGCTGGATTCGGTATCGATTTCATCTCTGCTACAGCAAGTATGTGGATAGTAGATGGATTTAGTCTAGTAGTTTTGTTCCCTGTAGTATTTTTAATCATCCTAGCGCTATCATACGTGAGCTATGATAAGGTATATGTAAGAACTCAATAGTAAGAAATAAATACCCCCAGTTTATATGTATTCATATTTTGCATTCTGGTGTAATATTATGGTACTTTCAAAATGAATTATACTAAAGTAGTTTCAGTCTTAAGAAATATTTCGAAATCATTTACAGTCTTAATTTTCGTTTTTACCTTTTTTCCAACCATATTTGCTTACGGTCAAACTCCGGTCTTGATTAAGAATATAAACGAAGTACCAGCTTCACCAACTCAAGAATCAGAAATTAATGATATCGTTTATTATCCTGGAGGTGTGATAGTAACCTATGCGAATGAGGATTATGGAAGGGAATTGTGGAAGTCTGACGGTACGGTGGAAGGAACAGTCCTTCTGAAAGATATTAATGAAGGGAGTAGTGGCTCAGGCGCTGGACGCCTTACTTACGTCGGTGGCGTGGTGTATTTTACAGCTGATGATGGAATAAATGGTACAGAGTTGTGGAAGACCGATGGTACAGAAGAGGGTACTGTAATGGTTAAGGATATAAATGAGACTGGAAATTCCTTACCAAATAGACTAAAAGATATTAACGGTGTGTTGTACTTTAGAGCAAACGATGGAATAAATGGTACAGAGTTGTGGAAGTCTGATGGTACAGAAGAGGGTACGGTAATGATAAAAGATATCAATGAGACTGAAGCGGGCAGTTCGAACCCTATAGGACTAATACTTTTTGAAGGTAGTATATACTTTGAAGCCGATGATGGTGTAAATGGTAGTGAATTGTGGAAGACTGATGGTACCGAAGTTGGTACTGTGATGGTTAAGGATATTAACGAAGACGGGGACTCGTATCCAGGAGGTTTAGTGATTGCTGGTGATTTTCTGTACTTCGAAGCAACTGATGGATTGACTGGCTACGAACTCTGGAAATCAGATGGTACCGAAGTTGGTACTGTAATGGTTAAGGATATTGCAATTATAGATAGTTCAAATCCAAGCGAACTAGAGGCTTTTGGTAACACAGTGTACTTCCAAGCAACTGATGGAGTAAATGGTATTGAACTCTGGAAGTCTGATGGTACCGAAGTTGGTACTGTAATGGTTAAGGATATTAACGAAGGCGGGGACTCGCATCCTGCAAATATAACTGTTATTGATGGAACTATATATTTCTCAGCCGATGATGGATTGACTGGCTACGAACTCTGGAAATCAGATGGTACCGAAGTTGGTACTGTAATGGTTATAGATATTTCAAGTGGAGTTGATCCTTCACATCCTTCATCCTTTCATATATTCAATGATGAACTATATTTTGTTGCTGATGATAACGATGTTTTGGGCGACGAGCTTTGGAAGTCTGATGGTACAGAGGAAGGTACTGTATTAGTTAAGGATGTAGCATCAGATGGCTCCGATTCTTTTATTAATCAGTTAACACCTACGGCTGGTGGCTTGTATTTTGGAGCAGACGAAACAGGAGAAGGATACTATGCGTCATTATGGAAAACTGATGGTACAGAGGAGGGTACAATTAATCTACAGCCAGTAGTCGGTGATGATGGTGCTGATATCTCTGGTTTCATAGTATTAGGAGGTAAGGCATATTTTTCTGCTAACGATGGAATTAATTTCGATCAACTATGGGTATCAGACGGAACAGAGGAAGGAACAGTGATGGTTAAAAATATTGGAAATGGAGGCGGAGCATCACCAGGCGAATTTGTTGTAATGAATGATATTATATACTTTCAAGCAAATGATGGAGTAAACGGTGTTGAACTCTGGAAGACCGATGGTACAGAGGAAGGTACGGTGATGGTTAAAGACATTTATGAGGGCGGAAACTCTAATCCTGGTCCAATACTTAATATTGGTAATGTAATATACTTTTCAGCCGATGATGGTGTTAATGGCTACGAACTCTGGAAGTCTGACGGTACAGAGGAGGGTACTGTACTAATAAAAGATATTAATGTTGGTAGTGACTCATATTCAGGAGAATTTGTCTCGATTGGTAGCACACTATACTTTAAATCTATCAGTGGAGAGTTTGGTGAGGAGTTGTGGAAGTCTGATGGTACAGAGGAAGGTACTGTAATGGTTAAAGATATTTATGAAGGTGTGGGTAATTCGTCCGGATTAGCCGAGCTCTATGTTTTCAACGGTAATGTGTATTTCCGTGCTACAGATGGAGTAAATGGTGTTGAGCTCTGGAAATCAGACGGCACAGAGGAAGGTACTGTAATGGTTAAGGACATAAGTGTGGCAGGAGACTCATATCCTAGTGATTTCGAGCCTTATGATGGTGAGCTTTATTTTAGAGTCAATGATGGGGTTAATGGATCTGAGTTCTGGAAGACCGATGGTACAGAGGAGGGTACTGTAATGGTTAAGGATATAAATGAGACTGGAGATTCCTTCCCTTCATATTTCGTTGTTTTTAATAATGCTTTGTATTTTAGTGCAAATGACGGTATAAACGGTGCTGAACTCTGGAAGTCTGATGGTACAGAAGAGGGTACTGTAATGGTAAAAGATTTTTTTGATGGTGAATCAGGTACTCCAAACCGCTTCACTGTAATCGGCGACACCCTATATATCACAGCAATTGATCTTGAGCATGGTAATGAACTCTGGAAGTCTGATGGTACAGAAGAAGGTACGGTGCTGGTGGGAGATATTAATCCTGGTGTAGGCGAATCATCAGCAAGATACCTAACTGCTATAAATGGGGGAATAATATTTAGAGCAAATAATGGAACAAGTGGTAGAGAACCGTTCTTCCTATCGACAGGCAATGTACCAGAAGTTGTAAGTTATACACCATCAAATGGTGCAAGTGGTATAGATGTTGATACAGATATTACAATTAGATTTTCTATTCCAATGGACACAAATGTAGAACCTATTCTCTCGATTGGTCCATGCAGTGAGTCATGCCCAGCATACAATGTCTCATGGTCTGATGATGGTAGGTTAGCTACATTCACTAATAACAATAGATTAGAATACGGCACTACATACACAATTACCTTAAATAGCGCAGAGAGTATGGATGGTGTAAGTATCGGAGAGGAAGTAGAGTGGTCATTCAGTACTACAGGCAGAAATCAATCATCTGCTGGTTCACGTATTAAGCCAAGAGTTAATCAGATACCTCAAGGTTTAGCTAAGTCGGTTTCAACACATTCTCAATCATCACTACAGAATTCATGTAGTGTAATATCGTTCGCTAAACCAATCGGAATAAATGAAGATAATAATCAGAATGACGTTAAGGTATTAGAGAACTTCCTAAATACATATGAAGGAACAAGTCTGCCTGTCGATGGAGTATACTCGAAGACTGACTCCGAGGCGGTTGTGGCCTTCCAGGAAAAATACGCGAAGCAAATACTTGCACCGTGGGGTTTTTCAAGGGGTACCGGATATGTGTTTACTACAAGTCTTAAGAAGATGAACGAGATAATTAGTAAGGAGTGCACATCAACTAGTACACCAATGTCTACATCTGCTGTTAATACCTCAGTGAGATCAATCAAACGAAACCTTGAGTTTGGTATGACGGGTGTTGATGTTACAATACTTCAACAATTCCTAATTGATCAGAACAAAGGACCTTCGTCATTAGCTCTAAAGAGTAACGGAATATCAAGCTATTTCGGCAAACTCACAGTGTCAGCACTTGCTGAATGGCAAAAGGCTAATAGCATTGCACCAGCATTAGGATTCTTCGGTCCACTAACTCGAGGATCGATAGCGGATATGTAACAGGTGTTTTTATCTTCACAATACACAACCTATATATCATATTGCAATATGATATATAGGTTATAATAAACTATATGCAAATATTCAATAACAAAAAACTAACTTGGTTTTGGTTTGTAGTAAGAATGTACGTTGGTTACGAATGGCTTGTTGCTGGAATAGATAAAGCATTTAGTAGTGCTTGGGTAGGAGCAGATTCAGGTAAGGCAATATCAGGATTTCTAGCAAATGCACTTACAAAGACAGTAGGTGAACACCCAGATGTTCAATGGTGGTATGCAGACTTCCTAAATATGTTTGTGGTGCCTTTCCCAGTATTCTGGTCACATCTAGTGACTTGGGGAGAGATAGCGGTAGGAGTTGCATTGATTCTAGGAGCATTCACGGCAGTAGCTGCATTCTTCGGATTCTTCATGAATTTTAACTATCTACTAGCAGGAACTGTAAGTTCAAACCCAGTACTACTAGTGCTATCAATCGGTATTATGTTGTCATCAAAGACAATGACTAACTTAGGACTAGATAGATATATACCAAAACTATTTTCTTCTTCTAAGGATAAATAGGGTCATAATAGTATTTGAAGTAATCATAGCTATTGAATGTAGAGTTGTTGCAATGTTGTATGCCTTCAGAGAGAAGAGCATTAAGATGTGTCTAAATACATTCATACTGTAAAGTAGCGGAGTCTCCGTCTCAGGATGCTTCCATGTCTTACGTAGAGTTGGAATGAAAGCTATTAAATCTATACTCACAGCAATTATAACTGACACAGTTGGGTCTTTGGTAATAATCCAAGGGATAATACCAAGTAGAGCAATGATCAAAAATACAGTATCAACTAACTTAATATTCTTAAATCCATAGCGTATAGAGAAGAAGAATATAATGATAGTAAATATCTCAGATGCAGCAGTAGGTAATGCACCGATGCCAGCACCCTTTGCTAACTGACCGAAGAAGATAATACAAGAAACAATAGACCACACAAACCAAGTATATGGATGGGGTTGTACTTTCTGTTTAATAATATCTCTAAGGTATGGAACATTACCAACTATTGCTAATATAGATGCAAATATAGCTATGGATTCTTTCATTGTATAATTGTAACATTAAAATATACGTAGCTTGAATGTTTACTGTAGATAAACTAGTATGGGTAAACATGAAGGACATATCACCGATACAAAACCATATACTATCTAAACTTAAGAATGCTAAGAGTCTTAAGTATTCAGAATTAAAACCAACAGGTGTACCTAATGATCTGTTCAACTATCACCTACAACATCTAGTTAAGAAGGTAATGGTGGATAAAGTAAATACTAGATACACACTCTCAAAAAAAGGAATACGACATGTTGCAGATCCAGTACCAGATAACAATGCAATAACAAGTTTGTTTAAAATTAATGTAATTACAATCGTATCAAGGGTAGTTAATGGAAAGATACAGATACTAAATCAGATACGAAAATCTAATCCATCATTTGGTAAGATTGGAGTAATGGGAGGAGTGGTATTAAAAGGAGAGCTAATCGAGCCTGCAGCAAACAGAAAACTAAAACAAGAGACAGGACTCCAAGCTAAATTTAAATTAGTCGGATGTGAGAGGAGAATAATGTACAAAGACGGAGAGCTATTCTCTGATCTAATGTTCCCAATAGCATATTCTAATTCCAGTGAAGGAGAGTTAATAGAAGATACAACATTTGGACACAATATGTGGGTCTCAATTGATAATGCTATAAAGAACGAATCATCAGAATTCGACTCAATTAAAGGTATAAATACAGTCCTCAAAGCGATAAAGAGGGGTAATATAGATAAATTACCATTCTTCTTTAATGAAGAAATTCAGAGTGATATGAAGTAGTTACCGAGGGAGCCCTCTCTTTTAAATTATATAGCCAAAGTTATAGAATGCATTTGGACCATTATATAATTAATAAATATTCTATGAACACACTCAAAGATAAAGGCTATCTTGTTGTAAAGTATCCAAAAGATTTAAGAGACTTAATGGAAATAACGATTAAGTCTTGGAAGGAGGTTTGTATGTTGCCAGAAGATACCAAAAGAGATATTCCATACAGTAATAGTGCTGACGGAGTCGGGTATGAGTTAAAGGATGGGTCAGGTAATATGGGCGATAAAAAGGAGAATTTCGATATCTCACTTTCTGGAAGAGAATGGTTACTTGAAAACATAAGAGTTGTAAATAACCAGGTGATACTAGACTTTGTTAATAACGCGGTCCTGTTAGTTGATAGGATGAGACAGACGATCTCTGATTTTGCAGCTACCGTAGAAAGAGATTTCGAAATTAAGGGATTCAAACAAGAAGTAGATGACAGTATGGATAAATATTTTATAAGATTCATTCACTACTTCCCAGGTGCAAGTTCTGGAGACGAGATCGCTAGGGCTCATACAGACCAAAGTGGTTTTACATTTCACCTATACGAGAGCACTCCAGGATTACAATGCCTTGAGTACGATGGAGATTGGGTTGATTCAGTTGTCTCATCAGGGGAGACAATCATATTCAATGCAATGCAAATGCAACTACGGTCAGCTGGTAAGTTGAGAGCATTATGTCACAGGGTAGTCGCAACTGAAGAGTCTGTTAGGAATAGTAGATACTCTGCTGTATGTTTCGTTCAGCTCGCTAATACACCCAAATATAACAAATCGAAGAATGGTAGGCTGCAAGAAAAAACACCAGGCTTTAATTATAAAATGAGTGTGGAAGAATTCTCTAAACTGTTCTCATAGAGCAACAAAGGCACAACATTCGTTGTGCCTTTCGTAATATTAAATGTTAATATATCCATATGGACTCAAAGAAACTAATATATCTAACTATGACAATAGGTTTGTTTGCAGGAGGATACCTTCCACTAATCTGGGGAGGTAGCACATTCTCCTTCTCCTCAATATTCCTTTCAGCAGTAGGAGGTATAGCTGGTATATACGTAGGATTCAAGCTAACTAGATAGTTAGCTTGTTCTCTTATGTGTAGAAGCATATCTACAGCATGCTCCATTATATAGATATCAATATGGCATAGTTGGGCTGATTTATGATATATTATTACAAATGAACAATATTAAAAAAATACTTAGTTTACCTAAAAAAAGACCAATAGTTTTTGGTGTAATACCAGGATTAGTAATATTAATTATACTAATTGTATCCTTCACTGGCGGCAATGATGTAGAGAATACGATAACTGCTAAAAGGGAGACATTCGTACAAAAACTATCAGTTTCAGGAACTGTAGAATCTAATGAAAGTGCTAATCTAGGCTTCGCTCAATCAGGACGTATATCAAAGATATATGTAAAAGTAGGGGATACTGTAAAACAAGGAGATACTTTAGCTAATATTGAGAACAGTGATCTATACGCTTCACTTCTACAGAAGCAGTCTGTACTTGAAAGAGAGAAAGCTAATCTAGCAACAAAGCAGCAAGGTACTCGACCTGAAGAATTAAAGATCACACAACAGAAATATGATGATGCAGTATCAGACTATGTCGATGCATTACATACAGCATACCTAAAAGTTGAGGAAGCATTGATATCAAATTCAGATACTCTGTTTAATTACGGTAGTTCAGCTAATCCACAACTAAATATTACTTTAAGTAGTCGTGTAGATGAGTCTCTGACAGAAAAAAGTAGAGCAGTGTTAACTAGAAATCTAGCAGAGTGGAACTCTGTAATGATTAATTTGTATTCCTCAAACAAAACAAATGATTCTTTAAGTTCAGCTAAACTAATTTCTAAGAAGACAATTGATAACGCTAAGAGTTTGATGAGATTGCTATCAACTAATATTGATTACCTAGCTTCAAACGTTGGTACAGACCAGAGTGAAGTCGAGACATACAGAACAGAGATAAATGATGCAAGCCTATTAATTTCAGCTGCTTCAGAAGCGCTTAACACATCTGCTTCAGCACTAAACCTTGCTAGTAACTCGCTATCTCTAGATCTTGCCGGATCTACAAACAACGATATACAAGCACAGACAGCGGCAGTAAAGGCAGCAGAGGCAGATGTTCTAAATGCTCAAGCTCAACTTGCAAAGACAATTATACGTGCACCATTTGATGGAATAGTTACAAAGATAGATATAAAGGTGGGGGAAGTTGCTGGATCAAATAGCTCGAGTATATCTATGATAGGTAGTGGAGCATTCATCGTAAAGAGTAATGTACCTGAGGTATACATATCTAATCTAAATGTTGGTAATACAGCAGTTGCAACATTAGATGCATACGGCCCAAGTGTAAAGTTTGAACTTAAGGTTATAGCAATAGATCCAGCTGAGACAGTTGTAAATGGAGTTTCAAACTACAAGACAACATTACAGTTTCTAGAGACTGATAGGATAATACGATCTGGTATGACAGCTAATATAGATATTACTACTCAAGAGATACCAAATACATTTGTAATTCCAATAGGGTCTGTATTCAAGAAGAATGATAAGCAATACATACAAGTTAAGGTTAATGGAGTAAATGAGGACAGGGAGGTAACACTAGGTTCAAGTACTATAATAGGTGAAGTTAATGTTGTATCAGGAGTTATGGAGGGTGATGTAATCGTCCTAAGTCCAGTAATAAAGTAATATGTTTTCATTCTTAAATATACGAATCGGTTTCTATCTCGCTATACGCCAGATACGTCGTTCAAGTCTTTGGACTACAAGCCTTATCGTATTCGTAATGCTTCTAACATTCCTCAATCTAGTTGGAGTAACTGGAATATTGGTTGGATTAGTTAATGGTATCGGTAGAGGATACAAGGATCAGTTAACTGGAGATGTATTCATCAGTCCACTTACATCGAAGAGCTATATAGAGAATACTCCTCAATTAATCTCATTTATAAAATCTCTACCACAAGTTGACGTTTATGATGCTAGATTTACAGCAGGGGCTAAGATAGAAGCAAATTACAAGACTGTTACAGATACAAATCAGAAACCTAATACTGTTAATGTAGAGATGGTTGGTATTAATCTTGATACTGAGAGCAAGTTCTCTAAGATATCAGAGAACCTAATCGAAGGAAGTTATCTTTCTCCGACTGATTACGATCAAGTTATACTAGGCTCTGAATTACTAGAACAATATTCATTCGGAGGTCCTGATCAAGGAGGTATTCCATCACTTAAGAATGTTGGTATTGGTACAAAAGTTAAGTTAACAATTAATGGTGCTTCTAGAGAGGTTACAGTAAAAGGTATTGTTAAGGGTGCAGGTGGAAACCTATCTCAAAGAGCATTCATGAATGCATCACAATTTGTTGCACTTACTGGAGTTGGTGATTACAGCGTACAGGAGCTTGGTATAAAACTAAAACCTGGAGAAGATCCAATGGCATTTAAGAACTTCCTGGTTAATAGCAAGATTGGAGAGATAGCTAAGATACAGACTAATGCTGAAGCTACACCAAGTGGAGTTGCTCAGATTACAGCAACATTTGCAGCAATAGGTAATGTCGTAAGTTCTATAGGTCTAGTCGTTGCATCCATTACTATATTTATAGTTATCTTCGTTAATGCACTTACTCGTCGTAAGTTCATCGGTATATTAAAGGGTATAGGTATATCAGGAGAAGCGATTGAAATATCATATATATTTCAATCCTTATTCTACGCCCTAACTGGATCTGGTATTGGATTGGCATTCCTCTACTTCATTGTACTTCCATTAAATACTGCAAATCCAATTAAGCTTCCACTTGGGCAAGTTATAATCTACGCACCACTATTCGGTACATTGTTTAGAGTATTCCTCCTGGTTCTAGCTACTATGATAGCGGGGTATATACCTGCTAGAATGATAGTAAAGAGAAATACCCTAGATTCGATTCTTGGTAGAAATTAAATATATGTTAAAAGTAAAAAATCTAAAAAAATCATTTAAGAATGGAGATATAGAAACTCAAGTTCTAAAGGGTATTGATTTTGAAGCCAAGAAAGGAGAATTCATTGCAATCATGGGTAGATCCGGAGCTGGTAAGAGTACATTCATGTATCAGATGAGTCTTCTTGATGAGCCTAGTAGTGGTCAGATATATATAGATGGAGTTGAGGTACATAATATGTCTGAAAGAGAGAAGATGGCATTTAGACTAGCAAAGTTTGGATATGTGTTTCAGGATTACGCACTTCTACCTGAACTTACAGCCGTAGAGAATGTTGCACTCCCACTAATTATGGAGAATATATCAGAGGAGGAGTCTATGAAGATGGCTACTGATGCATTAACACTCGTAAACTTGGGAAAGAGACTTAATAACCTTCCTAGCCAGCTATCAGGAGGAGAACAACAGAGAGTATCAATCTCTAGAGCAATTGCACATAGACCTGAGATATTGTTCGCAGATGAACCAACTGCTAACCTCGACAGTGAGTCATCAAAGATAGTTATGGATATATTCAAAGAGTTACATAAGCAGGGTCAGACGATAATCATGGTAACTCATGAAGAAGAATATGGAAGAATGGCAGAGAGGATAGTTAGACTAGATGATGGAAGGATAGTGCTATAGGTACTTCTCACCGTAATTTCGCATAGACTCGATAATCTCATGCAATGCCTTACCATTCTTTGTAAGTGCATACTCAACCCTTGGAGGCTTTTCTGTAAATTCAGTACGAGATACGAGACCAGCCCCCTCAAGGAATGCTAATTTCTTTGTTATGGTTCTCGAACTAACACCTTTAAGTGATTCAGTAATCTCTCCGAACCTCTTAGGTTTAGTTAATAGATCACGAATGATGAGTAGGGAGAAAGTATCACCAATTATATTAGCTGTCTTTGCCAGAGGGCACTCTGTACAGATATTCTTTACTTGTTTCTTTGTTCGTAACATACGTAACCATACTATATCATAGGTGTAAATACTTTACAAAGTAAAGTAATACCTTATACTTATAACATATCAATTTTAATATATATAAATATGAATAACATAACAGCAAAAGACTTAACAAAAGTAGCACCAAGAAGTCCATACGAGACAATTGGTGGATTTGCTATCATTGCTCGTACTATTGATAAGTGCAGAGCAAAGATTGCAGGAACAAATGGTGAGTATCATTTTGATTGCCCACTAGATAACGTACTGTTTAGCTTCAAGGGGATTAAGGGAGATGACTTCAAGGCGTATGTTTCAGAAGGACATACAGATGAAGAGATTGCTAAGTGGGTAAAGGATAACGGTATTGCTAAGAGTGACGCTGAGATCGAGGCTTGGTCAAAGTCATTTAGAACTGACTTCTCATATTCAACAGATCCTGCTAAGAAAGATTGGTTTGCAGGAGAGTGTAAGAGACTAAATCTAGATCCTATGAAGACAACACTGTTTGATTACCTAGAAGTTGACGACAAAGCAAGTTTCAAGGCTGGTGAGACATGTCCTGTATAGTATGCTATAATATCTCCGTTATTAAATAATCAAATAGAGACCTCCAAAGTGAGGAAAAATTTATGGCAAATACGAATTCTGCATTTATGAAGCCTTTGACTGTAGGAGCTGACCTAGCTGCTGTAGTTGGAAAAGGACCATTACCACGTTCAGAGGTTGTTAAGAAGCTATGGGCATACATTAAGGAGAACAACCTACAAGATCCTAAGAACAAGAGAAATATTAATGCAGACGCTGCACTAAAGAAGGTTTTCGGAGGAAAGGATGTTGTAAACATGTTTGAGATGACAAAGCTTGTTTCAAAGCATCTATCATAATTAACGATTAATTATATAAATACCCACTTTAAGTGGGTATTTATATTTAAAAACAATGAAAAACACAAAAATAATAATAGCAGTGATAGTAGTAATATTAATAGTTGCGGTATTTGCCTTCAGGGGTAACAAATCTGTAGCACCAGCAGTAGTTGATACAGCAACTAGTACAGATATGGTGGCTTCAACAACAACAATATAGAATTTATTTAATTGGAATTTGGTTAACTAATTTTCTTCCCATCCCCCTCTCCTTGTGCTATGCTCTAATTCATGTCGAAAAGTGACAAACAGTCAAATACACCAAAGGAGACACTTCTAAGTTTTGAGGATGTTTCTTTTGAGTATGGTCATAACAAGCCAATATTAGACGAGGCTTCGTTCTCAGTTAAGCGTGGTATGAAGGTAACCCTTATGGGACAAAATGGAGCAGGTAAGAGTACATTGTTCAGTCTAATCACAAAACAATCAAAACCTGAATCAGGAAAGATTCATATTGTAAACGGAGTATCTATAGCTCAAGCAAGACAAGTAATACCTAGAGATCTTCTTGATCTTACCGTACGAGAATTCTTCGAGAAATGTTTCGACAAGAAGATATACGATATTGATGTAAAGATCGATGAAGTACTTGAAGTTGTAAACTTCCATGCACCATATGACAGAATTGTTAAATCATTCTCAGGTGGACAGCAAGCTCGACTACTACTAGCTTCAGCTATCATACAGAACCCAGACTTGTTACTCCTTGATGAGCCTACAAACAATCTTGATAAGGCGGGGATAGAGCACTTAACACAGTTTCTTAAATCATATCCTAAGACTGTTATAGTTATCTCTCACGATGCAGATTTCCTAAACTCATTTACAGATGGCGTGTTGTACCTTGATGTATATACAAAGAAGATTGAACAATATTTCGGTAACTACTTTGATGTGAGAGAGCAGATTAGTCTACGTATTGAGAAGGAGAATATGAAGAATGCTCAATTAGCCAAAGAGATTCAAGAAAACAAAGACAAAGCAGGATTCTTCGCTAACAAAGGAGGGCAAATGAGACTAGTTGCTAAGAGAATGAGAGAGAAGGCTGAAGAACTAGAAGAAGAAATGGTGGATGTAAGAAGAGAGGACAAGACTATACGACCATTTACAATTCCACATCAACCAGAGTTGATAGGGGATATACTTAATATTAATTCGTATAAGGTTATCAAAGACCATAAGGCTACTGAACGTAAGGCCAAGGTAACTCTAAGAAGAAACAATCATCTTCTACTTAAGGGTCCTAATGGTATTGGTAAGAGTACTCTACTTGAGACAATAGCTAAGGCTGGTGAGGGATCGATAATAGCTCCAGACGTACGCGTTGGATACTATAGACAAGACTTCTCTACACTAGACTTCAATCAGACAGTAAGAGAATCACTACTTGATGTAACAGTAAAGAAGAATGAAGAGGATATGCGTACAGTAGCAGCAGGTTTCCTCATAACTAGTGATGTTATAAACATAAAGATAGGTAGTTTGTCTGAAGGGCAGAAGGGACTAGTAGCATTCGCTAGACTAGTACTAGAAAGACCAGGACTACTGATACTTGATGAGCCTACAAACCATATTAACTTCAGACATCTTCCGATTATTGCCGAAGCACTAAACAAGTATGAAGGAGCAATGATAATCGTATCTCACGTGCCTGAGTTTATCGAAAAAATACGTATAGACGAGATATTAGACCTAGAAAAGTAATTCTCTTAGAACAGGCTCAACCCTATCAGCTATCATTTTGTATCCAATATCATTTGGATGTATTGAGTCTGATAGAAATTCCTTGTTGTAAATAATGCCATCAAGAACATCAGGTATAAATGCAACATTGTTTCTCTTAGCAAAATTCCTAAACCTATCTTCAAAGTTGTCTTTGAGTAGTCCTCCTCTTACACCAAGCAAGATAACCATAGACCCTTTACTATGTATTGCCATCACTATTCTCTGTAAGTTATCAAATGTCTGATCTATTGGAACTTTCTTTAAATAATCATTACCACCCAATAGTAGTATTACAATCTTAGGATCTTGCTTGAGAGCAGAATCAATACGAGACAGACCATCAGCAGTTGTATTACCACTTACACCGAGATTAATTATAGGTCTACCAATTCTTCTAGATAGCACTGAAACAAAATCATTACCATCAGTTGAACCAACTCCTTGCACCAAACTATCACCAAAGGCAACTATAGTACTACCCTTAGAGTCCATATTTGTTATGCGTTTTTCTCCCTTCAATACAAAAACTAGAGTTAATGCCACAGCTATAGCTACAAAGATGACTATAAGTATATTCCTGCTTCTATTATCCATCCATATATAGTAACATACTTAATATGAAATACTGGCTAATAAAATCAGAAGGAGATTGCTATTCAATCGATGATCTAAAGAAAGATAAGATAGCTCCTTGGACTGGAGTACGTAACTTTCAAGCAAGAAACTTTATGCGAGACGATATGAAGATTGGAGATTTAGTACTCTACTATCACTCTAATTCAGAACCATCAGGTGTATATGGTATAGCTAAGGTAAGTAGCAAGCCACACGAAGACAGTACCGCATTTGATCCTAATGATGAACATTACGATCCAGACTCTATAATGAATCAATTCGAGGGGAAGGATCCAACCTGGATTTGTGTAGATATGTCTTTTGTAGAGAAGTTCAAGAAACCAGTATCACTTGAGGTAATAAAGAAAGACAAGGAGCTTAAGAAGATGTTAGTTGCTAAAACAGGACAGAGACTATCAGTTATGCCTGTGGAGGAAAAACATTTTAAAGAAATATTAAAACTAGCAAAGTAGTATGAAGCACTATGTATATATTCTCTTATGCGCAGATACAACACTATATACAGGATATACAAATGATTTAGATAGAAGAGTATTGGCTCATAATACTGGTAAGAATGGAGCTAAGTACACCAAGGCTAGAAGACCAGTAAGACTTGTATATAGCGAGGCATTTAAAACTAAAAGCAAAGCTCTAAAGAGAGAATGGGAGATAAAGAAGATGGGGAGGGAGGGGAAGAAGGAATTAATTAATATAAAATAATTACATGACAAATCTATTCAAAGGAACAATTATAAAAGAAAGTTTAGAGGATGTTTCGATCCTATTTAAATTTAATGTATTAGATACTCGCACTACTAATGAAGTTGAACCTAGCGAACGATGGACTATACACACTGTTGAAGGTGATACTAATTTGTTAAAAGAACTCTCTAGGGTGATAAAGCCAAATAAGTGGTACGCCCACTTCTGGAATAGTAACGGTGATATTGTTGTTGTCTATAGAGACAAAACCTTCGACATTAACTATTACAATAAGGGTACTTGGAAACAGGCTATAGATTATGGTATTTCAATAGGAATACCTGTTGCTCAATTAGATTTTCCGATTAATTCCCCCCAGCAATCCATCCAGTAGTCCAACAAAGCTGTAAGCTATATCCTCCAGATGGCCTATCAATATTCAAAACATCACCCGCTAAGTATAGGTTGCTGATGATCTTAGATTGCATAGTCTTAAAATCAACTTCAGTTAGATCTACACCACCTGAAGACACAATAGCTTTGTCAGATCCCAAAAGACTATCAACATTCATTGATACATTCTTAATTGCATCTATCAGTCTAATCCTCTCATCTCTACTAACTGAGTTATTAGTCTTGTTCTCATCAATACCTGCAGATTTTAATACCAAACCAACTAGAGCAGAAGGTATTAGAGAGTCTAAAGAGTTCTTAATCTTCTTCTTGTCATCAATCTTGAACAGTTCCTGAAGCTTTGCATTCATGTTTCCATGATCAAGATTAGGAAGTAGGTCTAGACGTATATCTACTTCTCCATACTTAAGTAGTTCACCAATATCACTACTCATATTAAGTACTGTAGGACCACTGATACCAAAATGAGTGAATAATAGCTTGCCTTTGTTAACTTGTTGCTTAGTATTGTTCTGGTAGGTTGTTAACTTAATATCTTGCAGGGTAACTCCAGAAAGATCCTTTACCCACTTGTCCTTAAGTGCTATGGGTACAAGAGCTTCGTTAGATGCAATGATATTGTGACCGAGCTTCTTGAGCCAATCAAACCCCTCACCAGTAGATCCAGTCTCTGGTCTAGACTTACCACCGGTTGCTAGTATAACCTTCTTTGCAGATACCTTTTTACCATTCTTTAGGTTAATAGCTTTAATCTCTTTACCATCACTATCAAAACCAGTAACTGTAGTATTGTTAACTATAGTTACGTTACCCATCTGCTTTACAAGTACATCCCATACCGATTGCGCAGAGTTACTAACAGGGAAGACTCGATTCTCAGCCTCTACCTTAGTATCCATTCCATTGCCATTAAAGAATTCTAATGCCTCCTTTACACTAAACTGAGAGAATGCAGAAAAAAGGAATTTGTCACTCTCTTTGTATTTCTTAAGAAAAGTACGTACATCATATTGAGCATTAGTAACATTACATCTACCACCTCCAGTGATTAGTAGCTTAACTCCTAGTGTAGGATTCTTCTCAAGAAGAATTACCTTACCTGTCTTACAGGCTCTACCAGCTGCCATCATACCAGCAGGACCACCACCGATAACTGCTACATCATAGATTGTATCTTCCATGTATTGATACTAGCATATTTTAAAATTTGTATGTATAAGGTGGTATAATGCTGTCAGATAAACTGCTCCTACCATGAAGAACAAGAAAACTCACAAAAAGTTGTCTATACCTTTCTTTATCGCAGTAGTCTCTATAACCTTCGCGTTATACCTACTTGCCATAAAGACTGTTGCTCCAGGAATCTGGGCAATTCAAATCGAAAGTCCAGCCTCGATGATATTTATTGTCTTCTTGAACTGGCACCTCATAACAGCATTTGCTGAATACTTTTTCCATCGATACATGCTTCACAGACCGTTTCCGTTTCTCGAAAGTCTGTGCCGTCAGCATACTCTCCACCATAGACTTACAAATGTTAAATTGATCGATGTTGATGGTGGAGAGGGTAGAGTATTCAACAGATACCCAATTCTCGTTGAGAGCCAATACGAAGCATCATACTTTCCTTGGTATTCTCTAGCGATTTTTTTGGCAGTATCTCTGATCATATCCATACCAGCACAATTGGTCTTTCCGAATTGGCCCATTATGCTCGGTGCAGGTATCTCAGTTACGTGGGCAATCATACTGTATGAGATAATGCACATGATTGAACATCTGTCGTTTGATACCTTCTGGAAACCGAAGGTAACTCACAAGACTTTTGGAGGATTCTGGACTTCAGTGTATTGCTTCCATATGCGCCATCATTACAACATCGATTGTAATGAAGGAATCAGTGCTTTCTTCGGTATCCCGATACCAGACTTCGTTTTCGGGACATACGCTCCATGGCCTAGAGCCTTTGAGCACAACGAGAAAGTTGTTGTTGAGGAATTTGTTAGCTCGCCACCAAAGCCGGTTGCGGTAATAGTGTGGTTGGACAAACTCTTCGTATAGCTTTCAGAACAGCCCCTGCCAAGCAATTGGCTGGGGTTTTCTTGACACATTTATCATTTTAATATATTATGTAGATCAATAATATATGTACAGAAATAATTCAAGCGGTGCAGGCAGAGGAAACTCTAGTTCAAGTAGACCAGGATATGGCTCAAGACCACCATTTAGAGGAGGAGGAAGACCAGGAAACGGACCTAAAAGATTCCATAATAAGGCAAGAAGTCATAATCGCGGACCACAAGGCGAGAACATTTCTCATGCAAGATTTATAAACAAAGCAACAATAACTGAGGAAGTAGAACACTTCGTTCCAGAACATAAGTTTGCTGATTTTGCTATTGAAGAAAACTTAAAGTCAGGAATTATAAAGAAAGGATATACTCTACCCACTCCAATTCAGGACAGATCAATACCTCATATTCTAAAGGGACAAGATATCGTAGGTATAGCTAATACAGGAACAGGTAAGACCGCAGCATTCCTAATACCTTTGATTGATAAGGTGCTTAAGAACAGAAAGAACAAGATTCTAATCGTAGTTCCAACACGTGAACTTGCAATACAGATACAGAATGAACTTACAGGCTTTACAGCAGGTATGAAGATATTCTCTGTATGTTGCGTTGGAGGTGCATACATTGGTAAGCAACTTTCTGAACTAAGATATGTAAATGAGTTTATAATCGGTACTCCAGGAAGACTTAAGGATCTAATCGAGAGAAAGGCAATTGTACTAAATCAATTCTCAACTATCGTACTAGACGAAGCTGATCGTATGCTTGATATGGGATTCGTAAATGATATGAGATATCTAATGGCTGGTATGCCTAAGCCAAGACACACTCTCTTTTTCTCAGCTACTCTATCACCAGAAATCGAGAGAATGATCGGAGAATTCCTACATGAGCCAGTAAGAATATCAGTTAAGACAAGAGATACTTCAAAGAATATTGAACAAGATATCGTTCGTGTTGCAAGAGGAATGAACAAGTTTGATGTACTAGGTGAATTGCTATCAAAAGAAGATTTCAACAAGGTTATAATCTTCGGTAGAACAAAGCATGGAGTAGAGAAGCTATCTAAAGCTCTAATAGAGAAAGGATTCAAAGCAGAATCTATACACGGAGACAAGAATCATAGTCAAAGACAGCGTGCACTAAAGGGATTCAAAGAGAATCAAGTACAAATACTAGTAGCTACAGACGTTGCTGCAAGAGGACTTGATATACCTGATGTAAGTCATGTTATCAACTTTGATATACCTGCTACATACGATGACTATGTTCACAGAATCGGAAGAACAGGACGTGCAAACAAGAAGGGTAAGGCTCTAACTTTCGTAGACTAACTTAGTGTAGGTGAGAGAAAAGATTACTAACAACTAGCATACTTGCTAGACCTAGTAAGAAATACACAATGTGCTTCACTGCATGTCTACCTCTAACTATATCCTTTATAGAGTGGGGTATTAGATCGTGGAATATAATGACAAAGAATGATCCAGCAGTAATGCCTAATAGCGGAGCCTCAAAAGCTTCAAACCTATCAAGTAGGAAGTATCCACCAATTGCACCAATTAATACTGTTGATGAGACGATAAAGTTAGCCTTCAGTGCACCCTTTGTGCTGTATCCCGCTTGCTTAAGAACAAAAAATTCAGATATTTCTTGAATCACTTCGTGGATGAATACACTAAGAGCGGTTGTAAGTCCTAGTGTGACACTAACTGAAAAAGATGCAGCAAGTAGTATACCGTCACCAATGTTATGTATAGCATCACTTACCAGTATTCTTCTAGAATCTATAGCAGAATGAGTGTGATCATTATGATTAGCATCATGATGATGGTGGAACTCAGGTAATACTTTAAAAATAACAATAGATAATACGATACCAGCTAGTATCCATAGTCCTCCAGTAGTATAACTTTCTAAATGCTCTATAGACTCATGAGCTAGGCCATATGATATTAGTAGGAACACTCCAGCAGAGAAGCTAACAAGATAGTGAAGATTCTTCTCTATAGCCCCACCCAAACTCTTCCATATAGATATAGATCCAATAAGGGAAGCTAACATTATTAATACCGAACTAATTAAAATATAAATTATCATGCATACACAATATACTATTTTAATATAATTGCAAGTTAGTTGCATTTGTTGTATAATATTCAAATGAAAACTTTAGTCGACATACTAACCAAAAATCATTTAAAGATTACCAAAGCAAGAGAGGAGATATACAAGATATTGAACTCAAGTCATGAACCAATTACCGTAGAAGGTATTGCAAAGAAAATAGGTAATAAAAAGATAGATGTTGTTACTATATATAGAACAATAGAAACTTTCCTAAAATGTAATATAATCAAAAGAGTAGATCTAAGAGGTGATTCTCTGTACTACGAAATGGTAAGAAGTCATCACCATCACATCGTTTGTACTAATTGTAATGATATAGAGGAAATACATGTATGTGGCATTAGTGAACTTAAACCTAAGTCTAATAAGTTCGGTATTGTTAATGAACACTCACTTGAATTTTTTGGAATCTGTAAAAAATGTATAGGATAATAATAACAATTATATTACTGTCATCATTTAACTTTGTTAGCGCACAAAGTCCTAGTCTCCTGCAAGATAAGACATCTATAGTTAAAGCAGAAGTTGTAAGTGTATTAAGTGAGGAAACCAAGAACGTTCCAGGAACTGATGTAGTGACTACGTATCAATCATTGAGAGTTAAGATTCTTGAAGGTGAGAAGAAGGGTATGGTTATCGATATTAAAGATGATTATCTAAAACTGGATCACGGTGATGTATTTCTTCTAAACGATACAGTTCGTGCTGAAGACAATCTACAGATGTATACAGTTTTTGATTCATATAGATTACCCGCGATAGTTATACTGACAGTTGTATTTATCGTCCTAACTGTATTAATCGGTGGTGTACAAGGTATACGTGGACTACTAAGTCTTGCTGGTAGCTTGCTTCTAATTATGTATGTACTCATACCAAGTATCCTAGATGGGTACTCACCGATAATTGTAAGTATGCTAGTTTCTTCAATGATAATAATTCTAGGATCGTATATAACTCATGGATTCAATAAGACAACAACATCAGCGGTGTTCGGTATGCTTGTAACCATATTAATAACTGGAGCACTCGCATACTACTCTGTAGATGCTACTAAACTAACTGGATTTGAGTCAGAGGAGGCTGTATATCTAAACTTAAGTACCAGAGGAAGTATAGACATGGTAGGAATACTCTTAAGTGGAATCATGATTGGATTACTCGGAGTGCTATATGATGTCGCTATAGGTCAAGCAATATCAGTCGAAGAACTACATAAGATTGCACCTAGAGTAAGTAGAAAAAAGATATATCTAAGAGCATTACGTATGGGTAGAGAACATATAGGTGCACTAGTTGATACTCTAGCCATAGCTTACGTAGGTGCATCACTACCTCTCCTGCTACTCTTCTCAACGTCTAGTAATACAAGTATATCTGTACTTAATAGAGAGATATTTGCTGTTGAGATTATACGAACATTAATTGGTAGTATCGGACTAATACTTGCCGTGCCAATAACTACACTCATTTCAGTGTGGATGATTGTTAAAATTGATGGTGAAGCTGTACCTGATGATGCTCCAGAGATTAAGCATATACACTAGTTTGGTTGTATAATGTACTAATGAATATTAATACAGCTGTCTTTGCAAACGGATGCTTCTGGTGTACTGAAGCAGTTTTTTCAATGCTAAAGGGAGTTAAATCCGTTACCCCAGGATATACAGGAGGTGAGACAGAGAATCCTAGTTATGAATCAGTTTGTAATGGTAACACAGGTCATGCTGAAGCTATACAGATTGAGTATGATCAAAATCTGATATCCTTCGATGATCTACTCTCAGTATTCTTTAATACTCACGATCCTACTACTCTAAATCGTCAGGGTAATGATGTTGGTACACAGTATCGCTCAGCAATATTCTATACAAATGAAGAACAGAGGATTAAATCAGATAAATTAATACAAGAATTAAATGAGAGTAAGGCATATGACAGAGATATAGTTACTGAAGTAGTTCCACTTACCAAGTTCTATCCTTCTGAGGAATATCATAAGAAGTATTATGAGAACAATAGCAGTCAGCCATATTGTCAGTTAGTAATCGCACCAAAGCTTGAGAAATTACAAGAGAGATTTAATAGTTTAATTAAATAAATATGGAAATTAATGAAGAAGAACTAAAGAAGAAGCTTACACCTGAGCAATATAAGGTACTTAGAGAAAAGGGTACCGAAGCACCATTTACTGGTAAGTATGTGTATGAGGATAAGGACGGTATGTATGTCTGTGTCGTATGTGGTAATAGGTTGTTTTCTTCAGATGCAAAGTTTGACTCAGGTACAGGATGGCCAAGCTTCGATGAAGCACTACCTGGAGCAATAAAGCAGATTGAGGATAATACTCATGGCATGACTAGAACTGAGATTGTTTGTTCTAACTGTAACTCTCATCTAGGACATGTATTCAATGATGGTCCCACAAAGACAGGTAAGAGATACTGTCTTAATTCAGTTTGCCTAGATTTAGAAGTCTGATATTATCAATACATGAGAAGAACTATATTTATAATTATATGTATCGCTGTAGTATTTTTGCTATCAGTAAAGATATCAGTGTATTTTGATAATGTTATAGATCTAACTCCTTCTGATAGAAGAAAAGATATCCTCATAACTTCTCCAATTAAAGATGCAGAGATATCTTCTCCATTAAGTATTGCAGGCCGTGCTCGTGGCAAATGGTTCTTCGAAGGTATATTCCCAGTAATACTAGAGGATAGCTATGGTAACAAGATTGCAGAAGGGCATGTATCAGCTCAAGGTGACTGGATGACTAAAGACTTCGTTACATTTATCGGAGATTTAGAGTTCAGTAACTATATCAAGGGTTCAGAGGGTAAACTCATATTTAAATCTGATACTACAGCTTTTCCAGAGGAGAATGGTGAGATATATATATTACCAGTAATATTTAAATAACATGATAAATGAAATTCAAGAACAGATAAAGAAAGCAAACAATATTCTTCTTCATTGTCACCCATCACCTGATCCAGATAGTGTAGGTTCAACTCTAGCAATGAAGTTTGCACTAGAGCAATTGGGTAAGAGAGTAACCCTAATTAAAGGAGATTCTGATATACCCAAAGCATTTGATTTCCCGGGAGTAGAGACTATAGTAGGGAAGAACTACTTTGAGATAGATATAAATGAGTTTGATACATTCATAATACTAGATAGCGGTAGTATAGAGATGATATCAGCTAAGGATAAGATTACATTCCCTGATTCACTTACAACAATTATAATAGATCACCATGTAAGTAATGTTGGATACGGAAAGATAAACTACATAGATCCTACATATTCATCTACTGCAGAATTAGTTCACCATATACTAGTAGAGATGGGGGTGAGTATAGATAGAAACATTGCACTTAATTTGTTTATGGGAATGTATACAGATACTGGAGGTTTTAGATATGGCATTAATGGCCCAAGAACATTGAAGTTAGCAGCAAGTTTGACAGAGATTGCTCCAGACTATCAGAAAACTATTTCAACAATGGAGAATAGTAATAGGATAGAGAGTCTTGTATTCGAAAGTCTAGTGCTATCATCTGTAAAGACATATTACGATGGTAAGTTGGCGCTCGCACATATAAGTAATGATGATTTAATAAAGAACAATATATTAAATGGTGATAGGTTTACTGGATACATCTCGAATAAGATTAAGTCTGTATTAGGTGTAGAGATAGCAGGAACATTGGTTGAAGTGGAACCTGGTAAGGTAAAATGTAGTTTTAAAAGTAAGGATGCGGTTAACTATGACGTATCAAAGCTTGCAGTTAAGCTCGGAGGCGGAGGACATAAGCAAGCTGCAGGAGCTAATTTAAAATCTGGTCTTTCCGAAGCAATTGAGACAGTAGTAAAAACTGTAAAGGAAATATATAATGTTTAGATGAAAAAAGTATATATATTAATAATTTTAATAGCGGTTCTAGCTGGAATGTTATACTTCTGGCCACAAACAGCAAAAACAAATCTTATGAATACAGTAACAATAGAGACAAATAAGGGGGTAATAGTATTTGAGACATATGATGCGGATGCTCCAAAGACAGTGGAGAACTTTATCACCCTAGCCAACAAGGGATACTACAATGGTGTAATTTTCCATAGAGTAATTGAAGGATTTATGATCCAAGGAGGAGATCCAACTGGTACAGGTACTGGAGGTCCAGGATACAAGTTCGCTGACGAGCTTAATCCAAGTACACCTTCATACAAGGAAGGATACAAGAGAGGAGTTGTTGCTATGGCAAACTCCGGTCCAAATACAAATGGAAGTCAGTTCTTCATAATGCATAATGATAATCCATTACCAAACCTATACACAATATTCGGTAAGGTTGTATCTGGTATTGAGGTTGTTGATGCAATAGCTACAACTCCAGTTGATGGAGCAGACAGACCAATAGATAAGGTTGTAATACAAAAAGTTACTGTAAGTACAAAGTAATAATGGCAAAGGATCCATACAAAGCTACGTGGGTATCACATTCATCAATGGGAGATTTTATAAAATGTCCTAGAGCGTATTACCTACATAATGTATATAAGGATCCAGGGACTAAGAGGAAGATGAATATAGTTAATCCAGCACTATCACTTGGACTTGCTGTTCATGAGGTACTAGAAGGATTAGCTAACTTTAAGACAGAAGAGAGATTTAATCGATCACTAGAGAATGATCTAGATATTGCTTGGAAGAAGGTAAGTGGTAAGAAAGGAGGATTCAAGACTGAAAAGGAGGAGAAAGAAGTGAAGGAAAGGGCAAGAGCAATGATTAAGAGAGTAATTGATAACCCTACACCACTTAAGCAGAAAACAGTTAAGGTTAAAGAAGGAGATAATGGATTACCACCAAACTTCTATCTAAGTGAAGACAAGAATATTATCCTATGTGGAAAGATTGACTGGTTAATCTGGAAGCCTGAGGATAACAGTGTACACATTCTGGATTTCAAGACAGGGAAGAATGAGGAGAGTGAGGGTTCACTACAACTACCAATATATCAACTATTACTTAAGGAATTACAGAAGAGGAAGGTAACTGGTGCAAGCTATTGGTATTTAGACAAAGATGATGTACCTGTAGATGTCGAATTACCTAGTATGCAGGAATCGTTTGATAGGGTATACGAGATTGCAATTAAGGTTAAGGAAGCAAGAGACAAGGGAGAATTCAAGTGCCCAAAGGGAGAAGCTGGATGTTTTGCATGTAGACCTTTCGAGAAAATACTTAAGGGTGAAGCAGAATATATAGGAATTGGGGATATGAAGCAGGATCTATACATGCTTTAATTTATTCGCGTGCTATAATAAATGTATAATTTAAACTAAAATGGAAAATAAATCACAACATTATTTCTTCCTCCTAATCCTTATCGGTGTAGGTGTACTGACTTTCTACATCTTCTATCCTTACATGACGTCCCTACTACTCGCTCTTGTCTTCTCTGTAATGTTTAGACCATTACACAGATATATATCAAGAATATTCTCTAACGGAGTACAATCAAGTAGTGTATCAACCTTCGTAACTCTAACAGTTGTTGCTGTTGCGATTATTATCCCTCTAATATTCGTTGCAAAGCAGGTATATATGGAAAGTGAAAACCTATACTATAGTCTAACCGACGAGGGTAGTAGATCACTACTTATTGATTCATTGAATTCATTCTCTGAATCACTATCATACAGACTAGGTGGAGTATTTCCGGCATATAGCTTCGACTCATTTAATATTACAAAGTATGTACAGAACTTCTTAGAGTGGTCATTTGCTAACCTAGACACAATATTCTCTAGTATTACCAAATTTGCTCTAGAGCTATTCATAATGCTCTTCGCTCTCTTCTACCTATTACGTGATGGAGGTAAGTTCAAGCAAGATATCATACTAGTAAGTCCATTGGCTGATAATTATGATGAAAAGATTTTCTCAAAGCTTAAGCAAGCTATACGTTCAGTTGTTGTGGGTTCACTTGTAGTTGGATTAATACAGGGAGTATTAACAGGATTAGGATTTTGGGTATTTGGAGTACCAAACCCAGCTCTATGGGGAAGCTTCGCAGTTGTTGCAGCATTGATTCCTGGTATCGGTACATCACTAGTTATAGTTCCTGGAGTACTCTACCTATTCTTCGTTAGTACAAACTTACACGCTGTTGGACTGTTGGTATGGGGAATAATTGCAGTTGGATTGGTAGATAACTTCCTAGGTCCAATGCTTGTAAACAGAGGGGTAAATGTGCATCCATTCCTAATATTGCTATCTGTTATGGGAGGATTAGCATTCTTTGGCCCTATCGGATTCATTGCAGGTCCACTAATTGTTGCCCTCCTTTTTGCTCTACTAGAAATTTACAAGACCACTAGATAGTGTTACAGTGCTAGTATGGCATTCATTGATGATCTAACTATACATATTAAGGCCGGAAACGGTGGTAATGGCGTTGTTCGCTGGCTTCATGAGAGAGGTCGTGAGCTTGCTGGTCCTTCTGGTGGAAACGGAGGTAATGGTGGAGACGTATATGTAAAAGCTATACGTGATCTTGGTATTCTAGAGAAGTATAGAAATGTTAAGGAATTAGAGTCTCAAAGAGGGGGAGATGGTATGAAGAACAGTATGTATGGAAAAAATGGTGATGATCTTACTATAGAGCTACCTATAGGTTCAGTTATAACTGATGGCAGAACAAAGAGACAATACAATCTTGTAAATGATGGTGAAGTTATACAAATTCTTAAAGGTGGACGTGGGGGTCTTGGTAATGAACATTTCAAAGCATCAACAAATATTACTCCTACACAATCAACTCCAGGAAGAGATGGAGAAGAAGCAGATTTTCATATTGAACTTGAACTAGTAGCTGATGCTGGATTAGTCGGGCTTCCTAATGCTGGTAAATCAAGTCTACTTAATGCACTAACTAATGCAGATGCTAAAGTTGGTAACTATCAGTTTACTACTCTTGAGCCAAACCTAGGTGCGCTGAAGGGAGGATTCATTCTTGCAGATATTCCGGGACTTATTGAGGGTGCTTCAGAAGGTAAGGGACTAGGTCATAAGTTCTTGAGACATATCAAGAGAACTAATATAATTTTACATCTAATCTCTCTTGAGAATACAGCTATTGTTGAGACATACAAAACTATTCGTAACGAGCTTAAACAATACGGACAAGGACTTGATGAGAAGGAAGAGACAATCATCCTTACAAAGACTGATATGACTGATGAAAAGGGTATTGATAGTGCGATAAAGAAGTTGCAGAAGTTCAACAAAGATATACTAGTTGTAACTGTACTAGATGATAAGTCTATAAAGAATATATCTGATGAAATAGTAAAGAGATTGAGGAAATAGTGTATAATACATACCGTTATGAAGGACTATACAGCAACAATAGGTCTTGAAATACATGCAGAACTTAAGACATCTTCTAAGATGTTCTGTTCTTGTAGAAACAATCCAGATGAGGAGGTGGCTAATAGAAATATATGCCCAGTTTGTATGGGTCATCCTGGTACTCTACCAGTACTCAACAAAGAGGCTATAAAGCATGTACTTAAGATTGGTCATGCGATAGGTGGAACTATTGCAGACTTTACTGAATGGGATCGTAAAAACTATTTCTATCCAGACATCCCAAAAGGATATCAGATATCTCAATATAAATATCCACTTGTAAGTGGAGGTAAACTTGCTGGTGTAGAACTAACACGTATTCATCTAGAAGAAGATACAGCACAGTCTACTCACGATACTCATCAAAAGAGTTTAATAAATTACAATAGATCAGGTGTACCTCTAATGGAACTTGTTACAGAACCTGTAATACATGATGCAGATACAGCAGTAAAGTTCGCTAAAGAATTACAGTTACTACTTAGATACATCGGTGCAGGTGAAGCTAATCTTGAGAAGGGAGAGATGAGAGTTGAAGCTAACATATCAGTTAGTAAGACAAAAGAATTTGGAACAAAGACTGAGGTAAAAAATCTTAACTCATTTAAGGCTGTTGAGAAATCTATCGCATACGAAATTGAAAGACAGATAAGACTACTTGAGAAAGGGGAGAAGGTAGTACAAGAGACAAGAGGATTTGATGAGAATACCGGAACAACATACTCACAAAGATTGAAGGAGAGTTCACATGACTATAGATATTTCCCAGATCCAGATTTACCTAAATTAAAGATTAGTGAGATATCTGAATTTAACAAAGAGCATATTACCAAAGAGACACCAGAACTACCTTGGATCAAGAGAGATAGATTTTCTTCTGTATATGGCATGACTGAAAAGGAAGTATCAGTATTTGTTGAATCACCAGAAATTGCTAAATACTTTGAATTGGTTGTAGGGGAGAATAAGGAGATATACAAGCTCTCAACTAACTACATCCTCTCAGACTATCTAGGACTTATTAAGAAAGAAGGAAAGAAGATAGATACAATATCACCTGACAAATTTAGAAAGTTGATGACTATGGTACTTAATAGAATTGTGTCTTCAAGAGGTGCTAAGGACACATTAGCTATCATGCTTAATGATAATTCTGATCCAGAATCTATAGCAGAAAAGAATGGACTAATACAGAAGAATGATGAAGGGGAGATTAAGAAAATTGTCGAAGATATTGTTGGTAAGAATCAGGGTGTAGTAGCTGAGTACAAAGCTGGTAAGGAATCAGTACTACAGTTTCTAGTAGGACAGGGAATGAAGGCCACAAAGGGTTCTGCTAATCCAGAAATGCTCAAGAAATTGATACTAGAAGCTATCAAATAGCTAGTCGTGCAGATGCTTCACTATTAAACGCTTTATATCCTCTCTAGAGGGTTTTTTGTCGTTAATAACCCTGGTTCCCATTTTCATTAAAATATCCTCTATATCCTCAATTTTGTAGACCCTGTAGTTACTTATAGGGTGTCTTCCAGCAGGGAATTTTCCACTGTTGTCCCAGTTACGAAGAGTCAGTTCTGATACTCCAAGTATCTTAGCTGCATGCTTAATTGTTATGTATTTGTTCTCCATTTGATACATTACTAATGCTTAGTAAACCTTGATAGACATTATAACATTTGTATTAAGGTTTACTAGATGTTTATAACTAGTATTAAGGTTATAAAACAAGCCATTACTACCTAACTTTGGGTATCTGTTGAGCTAAATTCTTTCAAGTACCTAAATAATTTTATGGATTATTTCATTGCAAAAACATTGACTTCGCTTCAATACTCCTGTACTATATTCCTGTAAGTTTTCCTAGTCGCTTACGTTTATATTTAAAGACGAGGTAATGTTAAAAGAAATGGCAAAGAAGTTATATGTAGGAGGTATTTCATACGGTACAAGTGAGGATGCGCTTAAGGCACACTTCGCTCAGGCCGGAGCAGTTGAATCAGCTAGTATCATCATCGACAAGATGACAAACAGATCAAAGGGATTTGGTTTCGTTCAAATGTCTTCAGATGCTGAAGCAGACAACGCTATCAACATGTTCAACGGTAAGCCTCTAGATGGTAGAAATCTTACTGTTAATGAAGCTCGTCCTATGGAACCTCGCGCACCAAGAAAGGATTTCAATCGTGGTGGTGAGAGCCGTGGAAATTGGTAATACTTACTCGTCTTACTAAAACAAAAAACACCCCTTAGGGTGTTTTTTGTTTTACTTAATCCATCATCTTCCACCAACCAGAGATAGGAGCTTTACTAATGAGATCAACAGTCTTCTCTATAGAATCTGTGATAACAAAAAGATTTAGATCTTCTGCATCTATTGCATGATGTTGATCAAGTACAGTTTCCTGTAGAAACTTCTTCATTGGATTCCAGTAGTCTTTACCGAATAGGACAATAGGGACTCTAGGGATCTTCTTTGTCTGAATTAGAGTAAGTATTCCAAATAGTTCGTCTAATGTACCAAATCCTCCAGGGAAGAAGATATATGCTTCTGCTGCAAAAGTAAGCATAGTCTTTCTTGTGAAGAAGTAATCAAAGACTACGTTGTCATTTGTATAATCGTTTGTATGTTGCTCACTAGGGATTATAATATTTAATCCCACAGACTTACCTTTGGCCTCAATTGCTCCACAATTAGCAGCCTCCATAATACCAGGACCTCCTCCAGTTATGACGGCATAGTTAAGCTTGTGAACTATCTCACTAGCAAGCTTTTTAGCATCACAATAGTGTGAGCTTTCTTGTGTTAGACGTGATGAACCAAAGAAGGTTACAGATCTAGGGTATTTTTTTATAAACTCAAAACCATTCTTAAACTCTTTGGTAATATCTTGTATATGACCTTCGATATTCTCGTTGATCATCTCAATAGTCAATTCTTTTTCGTTAAGCATGGTAATTATTGTATCACATGTTATTATCAAATTATATGAAATTTAGTATAGAAAAGGAGTTAGACAATGGAAGAGGTAGAGTTGGGAAGATAGAGACAGTACATGGGGATATACAAACCCCAGCCTTTATCGTAGTTGGTACCAAAGGTACAGTTAAAGCTCTTACTGTTGATCAAGTAAAGGATCTTGGCGCACAAGCAGTACTCTCAAATACATATCACCTATATCTCGCTCCTGGAGATGATCTTGTTAAGAAGAATGGTAAGTTGCATAAGTTCATGAACTGGAATGGTCCTACATTCACTGATTCAGGAGGATTTCAGGCATTCTCTCTAGGTGTTGCTCTTGATCACAAGGTAAGTAAGATTGCTGATTCAGACGATGTTATACTCGAAGAAAAACCAAATCAAGAGAAGCTTGTAAAGATAGATGAGGATGGTGTTACCTTCAAGTCAATTATAGATGGTAGCTCACATCGCTTTACTCCAGAGAGATCTATAGAGATACAACACAATATTGGTGCTGATATAATATTTGCATTCGATGAGTGCACATCACCTCATGCAAGTTATGAATATCAAAGAGAAGCAATGGAGAGAACACATAGATGGGCTCGGCGCTCACTAGACTATCATAGATCTAAAGAAGAAAGTAAGGTACAAGCGCTATTCGGTATTGTTCAAGGTGGACGTCACAAAGACCTAAGAGAGGAAAGTGCTAGGGTAATTGGTAGTATGGACTTTGATGGATTTGGTATTGGTGGAAGTTTTGAAAAGGAAGATATATACAATGCAGTAGGATGGGTTAATGATATTTTGCCTAAGGGTAAACCTAGACATTTACTTGGTATCGGTGAACCTGTAGACCTATTCGGAGGTATTGAGAATGGTATTGATACATTCGATTGTGTTACTCCTACACGTATAGCACGTAACGGAGGAATATATACCAGAGATGGAAGAATCAATATATTAAATGCTAAGTATATTAATGATCTGGGTAAGATTGATTCAGAATGTAATTGCTATACATGTAAGAACTATACCTGCTCATACATATCTCACCTATTTAGATCTAAAGAGATGCTGGGTGCAACATTAGCTTCAATACATAACCTATACTTCATCGTAAATCTCGTAAAAGAGATTAGAGAATCAATGTTGAACGGTAGTTTCTATGATTTTAAGGAAAAGTTTTTAAAGAGATACTATATATAGTGTGTTATCCACATTTAACGTGCCTCATTTGTGATACAATTATCACAAATGAGAAATGTTTTTTTTCGTAATTTAAGAATAGGTATATTTTTGATATATTCAATATTATATATACTATCTTTCAATATATCTAAAGCTGATACGACAGCTGGTTTGATTGGTCACTGGACATTCGACAGTATAATTAACAATGTTCCTGATAGCTCTGGACTGGGACGTCATGCAGTATTAAATTTGGGTATAAGTGCAACTACTACTTCTGTGGGACGTTTTGGTAATGCTCTAGTTCTAGATGGTATAGATGATTATGTTAACACACTCACTACAGCATATAACTTTGGTGGAGATGATGAATTCAGTTTCTCTGGTTGGTATAAGTATGTAAGTCAAGGAGATGATGGATATAGTGCACTATTTAGTAACTTTCAAGAGGATATATTAAAAGGAATATTTTTTGGTATACGAGGATCTGGACAATGCGCAACTGTCGATACTCTAGGTATCGTATTCTATCAGGCCCCTGGAATGGGAGCGTATGCGTGTACAGCATCTACACCTAGCTTTGTAGACTCTAATTGGCATCATGTTGTACTTACATATAACGGAAATGGTGGGGACACAGGTTTTAGTCTGTACGTCGATGGTTCTCCAGTTGCGTTTACAAACAGAGCTACTAACGGAAGTGATGTTAGGACGACTACATCGTCCATGCTTCTTGGGGCTTTTGAAGACGGTGCATCTTTTGAGGGAAGTATCGATGATTTTAGATTCTATGATCGTGTACTAACTATTGATGATGTAACTGATCTGTATACAGGTAGGCCAGATGTAACTACTCAATCTGCAAGTGGTCTAACTATATCAGGAGCTACACTTAATGGAACTATAGTAGCGGACGGAGCAGCATCAAGTACCGTAAGAGGCTTCCAATACGGTCTAACTACAGCATACGGAGCTACAACTTCCACCAGTGGCACATACGGCACAGGAGCATACTCAGCTAATATAACAGGACTAACACAAAACACCCTGTATCACTACCGTGCATTTGCAAGTAGTACAGAAGGTATTGGGTATGGACCAAACATAACATTTACAACCGTAGCCGATCTCTCAATCCCAACTATGACAGTACAATCTGCATCAAATGTAGGTACTACTACAGTAACTCTAAACGGAACAATCACATCTGATGGTAATGCATCAAGTACATCTAGAGGATTCAACTACGGTACAACTCTCTCATATGGAGCTACATCATCAACCAGTGGTACATACGGGGTAGGAGCATACAGTCAAAACGTTACTGGTCTAACACCAAACACTACATACAATGTAAGATCATACTCAATCAACTCACAAGGTATTGGTACAAGTACCAATACAACATTTACAACCCTAGCTCTCTCAGCTCCCTCTATGACAGTACAAGCAGCTAGTAGCATTACTACCACAGGAGCTACACTAAACGGTACAATCACATCTAACGGTAACACCATAGTAACTACTAGAGGATTCGTATATGGTACTACATCAGCATATGGAGCTACATCATCAACCAGTGGTAGCTACTCTACAGGAGCATATACAGCATCAATATCATCACTTACATGTAATACCACATATCACATAGCATCCTTCTCAACTAATGAAGTTGGTACTACATACAGTAGTGATGATACCTTCACTACTTCAGCTTGTGACTATACTCCAGCAGTATCAGAAGAGGGTGTTGATGTAGCCACCTCAACCGCAACACTCTATGGATCCCTTGACGTAGCTCCAATCAATTCTACAGAAGTTGGATTCGTATATGGTACAACAGAGGGAGGTCCTTACACAGCTACATCAACACAGACAGGAGACTTTGGTGTTGGTTCATTCCAAAATGATATTACTGGACTAGACAATACAACTACATACTTCTTCAAAGCATATACATACAATGGGTTTGAGTATGGATATTCAGCGGAGAATTCGTTTACGACAGTTGACCCAGCATTACTTACAGTCATAGATGACTCATCAGAGACATTACTAGGCACTACAACTATCAATGCATATGTTGAAACCTGGGGTAACGTGCCAACATCAGTTGGATTCGTGTACGGTACTACACTAGGTGGACCTTACACCGCCACTGTTACGCCTAGTACTACTTTTAACGCATATCAAGCAAGTAACTTCTATGTTGTAATACCAGGCTTAGACGACTTCACTACCTACTACTACAAAGCTTTTGCTGATAACGGACTGACTTTAGCGTACTCTTCTGAAGGAACTTTTGACACACTAAGATCACCAATTACAGTTGAGGTATCTGACTGTACAGAGTTAGAAGCGGTGGATGATGATGAAATATCATCATACGGAGACACAATCCTTCTCACATCAAACATTGATT
>JBIIIW010000026.1:0-4681 GCA_044234345.1 Minisyncoccia bacterium | reverse complement strand
CACAAATAGAATTAAGAATTGCTGCATTCCTCTCTGGAGATGAGAAGCTAATAGAGATATTTACAAAAGGGGACGATGTACATACAGCTGTGGCATCAGAGGTATTTGAAGTACCACTTGATAAGGTGGATAAAGAGATGAGAAGAAAAGCGAAGATAATAAACTTCGGAATACTATATGGTATGGGGGTGAATGCTTTGCGTAGCAATCTCGGAGAAGGAACAGAACGTGCAGAGGCACAGAAATTCTATAACGACTACTTTGAAAAGTTTAAAGGATTAGCACAATACCTAGATCATACAAAAGCAGAAGCAAAGAGAAACGGATATACTGAAACATTCTTTGGAAGAAGAAGATACTTTGAAGGTATAGACTCAAAAGTACCATTCATAAAAGCTATGGCTGAGCGTATGGCGATTAATGCTCCAATACAAGGAACTAATGCAGATATAGTTAAGATTGCAATGAAGAAGATTGATGACTATATAAGTGGCAATAACTTACAGGATAAGGTATACCTGATACTACAAGTACATGATGAATTGGTATATGAGATAAAACAAGATATAGCAGAAGATGTGGCTAGTAACATAAAGAAGATAATGGAGAATGTGATCGATCCTAAGGAGATAAAGGGAATACGATGTGTTGCTAATTCAGTTATTGGTGATAATTGGGGAGAGTTGAAATAACATGATCTACCTATACCACGGAACAGATACAGACAAAGCTCGCAGTAAGGCACACGACCTGATCTCCTCTCTACAGAAGAAGAAGCCAGACGCTTCATTCTTCAAGATAGATTCAGAGAATTTTAGCGAATCAAGGCTCGGTGAGTATATAGAAAGCCAAGGACTATTCTCAAATAAGTATATTGTATTTCTAGATAGGATATCTGAAAACAAAGAGAATAAGGAAATATTGATGGATAGACTGGGGGAGATAAAGGAATCAGAAAATATATTTATAATACTTGAAGGCAAACTAGATAAAGCAAGCACAACAAAGATAGAAAAGAAGTCAGAGAAGTTTGTAATGTTTTCTCTTGAAGAAGAAGCAAAACCAGTCTTCAATGCATTCGCATTAGCTGATGCATTCGGAAAAAGAGACAAGAAGCAGGCTTGGTTTCTGTATAGAAAGTCGATAGACAAAGGGGAGGCACCAGAAGCACTTCATGGAATGATATTCTGGAAAGTTAAGACAATGTTACTATCTGGATTTGGCGGTTGGAGTGAGATTGAGCTTAAAAAAACACTACATGTTCTAATTGTTATGTATCATGATTCAAGAAGAGGGAAGCATGAACTAGAAACTGAATTAGAGAGATATATTTTGGATAAATAAAATACCACGCGGACACTGTCCTGCGTGGTTGATTTGGTCATACCACTACGTAGAGTATAACCGAGACTACAAGGCCGATAAATCCTGTTCTGGCCATTGGCCGTAGCCAAGCCAGTCTTTCTGGCGTCATTTCACCTAATGCCATGATTGCTATCAAGATCAAGGCCAACAAAAAAACCGTGATCATTTTAAGGCAAAAATCAGAAATTTTTTTTCTAAACATACTTCTATGTTTTCTGCTAGCATGCATTCTGCACCTCCTGTAAGTACGCTATCACGTACATTCAATTATGTACAGATTTTACAATTCACACCAAAGTTGTAATACTATACCCACATGTTTAAATTAGAAGAAACAATTAGCTATCTAAGAGGTAATTACATACCATTCAATGAAGCAAACTTAAGTATTGCTAGTTCATCAGTATTGTATGGGATGAGTATATATACTGTATTTAATGTTATCGCTAGGGATAATGAACTATATACTTTTAGATTGAGGGATCATTACAATAGACTTTGTAATTCAAGTAACATAATGGGAATGACTAGTTTCGATACCTTCATTACATATTCAAAATTCGAAGAAAAAATAAAGGAATTATTAAAACAAAATAATTTAAAAGAAAATGCATTAGTCCGTGTAGCATACTTCATAGACGAAAATGCAATTGGTACAAAGATACGAGGATTAAAAACAGAGATGTCTATGTACATACTTCCAGCCAAACCATTCTATGGTAAGGATGCAATAGATACATGTATATCATCTTGGATACGAGTAGCGGATAACATGATCCCACCAAGAGCTAAGGTAAATGGAAGTTATGCAAATGCTTGTCTAATGAAGAATGAGGCATTGATAAAGGGATTTGACGATGCTATAGCGATAAATAGTGCAGGGTATATATCTGAAGCAACTGTTGCAAATATATTCATTGTTAAAGACGGAAAACTATATACTCCAGATACTAATAGCGATATCTTGGAAGGTATTACAAGAAATACTGTTATGGCTATAGCTAAACATCTCAATATTGAGTGTGTCGAAAAGAAGATTACTAAAGAAGAGCTATACAATGCAGATGAAGTATTTCTGTCTGGAAGTTCGGCAAATATAGTATCTGTTAAGAGTGTGGATGGAAGAGAGATTCCAAAAAATTATGTTACAAAACTAGTCTCAAGTACATATGAGAGGATTAGGATGAGAGAGTTAGTTTTAGATTTGGAGTGGTGTGTAAAAATACTGTAGATATTAATTCTCAATAATAAAAATTGTAATCCTCAGGATCGTTTGTTGGATTTGATGTATTTATTGCTTTTGCCCCATATTTTGATAACCTTACTTATAGTAAAAGGAAGCTCTATGAATGAACAACCGTGGAAAGCCTGGAGTGGTATATCAAGGTTGCTGACATCTATAAAAGCAGATGAAAGACATCTAGAGGCAGCTCCTCTTGGACCAAGACAAAAAATCTGGTTACAAAGAAGGATCAATCAAGACCGCAAAAAACTCAAAGATCTTAGGACAGCACGACGGAATTTTAAGAAAAAAAATAAAAAATAATAGACCGTTATACCAGTTGCTCTGGTCCCTAACGGTTTAATTTTTACATAAAATAAGGGCTCAGAACTTAATTTATCCAACTTATCTCTACTTTTCACCTTTGTGCGCCCAGTTGGAATCGAACCAACGACCCACTCCTTAAAAGGGAGTTGCTCTACCAACTGAGCTATGGGCGCAATGGAAAGACTATAACATATTTAAATTAAAGTGGAAGGTCGAAGGCAATATATCCAGCACCAGTAAATAGTAGAGCAATAGATATAATAAATAGGATAAAATAATAGTTAACACCATCAGTAAACAATGCTTTATGTCTGATCTTACCAATCAATCTCTTGCCAAGTATTAGGAATGATATAAAAGCAGCAAACTGAGTCATGTAACCTATAACAAGCAATACACCAACCAACATCTCTAGAATTGCATATGATTTGTTGCCATCAGCAGACTTGTATTTGTCTCGTCCCCATAGGAAGAAAATAATACCAAGAGTAATTCTTAGAAGTAGCGCAGCAAACCCAGAGAAGGCAAGTAATGGTGGAAAAAATGAGAACATGTTGATATTTGATTAAATTAATATAAAGTATTGATATGGTATCACAAATACACATACTACTCCACAATATAAGAAGTACACATAATGTAGGGGCAATATTCCGTACAGCAGATGCAACAGGGGTAGGTAAGATATACCTTTCAGGTTATACACCAGCTCCAGTAGACAGATTCGGTAGAGATAGAAGTGATATATCTAAAGCTTCACTAGGAGCAGAGAAGACTGTGGAATGGGAGAGTGTTGTAGATGTAATGGAATTGATTAAGAATCTAAAAAAGCAGGACTACTACATCTGTGGAATAGAGCAGGATAGTAAGTCTGTAGATTACAGAAGTATACCTAAGGGTAGAAAGATTCTATTAATATTAGGAAACGAAGTTGATGGGGTAGACAAAGAAATATTAAAACTCTGTGATTGTATTGCAGAATTACCGATGCTTGGATCAAAAGAATCATTAAATGTTTCAGTTACCGCAGGAATAGTGCTATATAGCCTCATTTAACAATGTATTGACATTGTATATACATTGTATATACTTACTACATGAACGCTACAACATTAAATGTAAGAATTAATAAAGAAACAAAAGATCAAGCCCAAAAAGTTGTCGAGAAACTTGGACTTGACCTTTCTTCAGCAGTTAAGCTTTTTTTGAATAAAGTGATTATAACTGAATCAATACCATTCGAGTTGAGAACAGTTAATGGCTATACACAAGGGTTCGAGGCTAGACTTCTTAAGGAGGTAAAGAATATAGAAAAGAATGGTAAAAGATATAAGAACGTTGAGAGTGCAATCAGAGAGCTTAAGAGATAGTACTTACGAAATAATTTTTACTTCAAGATTTAAAAAGGCTTGGAATAAGTATTCAAAGTCTGGTAGATATAACCCTGAAAATTTCTACGAAATAATAAGAAAACTATCTCGTGGAGATACTCTCGATAGGGTCTATAGGGACCATGAATTAAGAGGTAACTTGTCTGGTTTCAGAGAGTGTCATATTGAATCTGATTTACTAGTCATTTATAAGATAGAGGGAAACACAATAAAGTTTTTAGATTTTGGAACCCACTCTGAGCTATTTGGATAACACCTGATGCTTTCTACAGAAGTGCGTACCTCTACCACCAACAACAATCCTTTCTATCTTTCCACCACATCCTTTATTCAAACAAGGTTTACCAGTTCTTCTGTATGCAGTATGTTTCTCTTG
>JBIIIW010000025.1:0-4921 GCA_044234345.1 Minisyncoccia bacterium | reverse complement strand
CGTAATCCTGCACTTATCTCTCCTTCAATCTTACCTAGCTCTCGAGCTATGGCATCCTTTTCATTGCGTACTTTGTATAGGCTTGATTCAAGATCTATAAGTTCATTGCTCTTTGCATCTCTGTTCTTGCTTTCTTCTAGTGTCTTTCTTGCATTAGCGATTTCTGCATCTAGTTTAACTAATTCTTGATTGAGTGGAGTCTTAATCTTTAATATTTCTTCTTTCTCGGTCTTTAGGTATTGTTCCTCTCTTTTAAAGTATTCCTTGTATATCTTACGTAACTCTTCTCTAAGCTCTGCCACCTTCTCAACCTTCTCTACTTGTTTCTTTAGAAACTTTAGGTGTGGAGCTATCTCTCTTCTTAGAGATTCTACTGACTTCATATTCTCTTCAGTCTTCTCGAGCTTTCTCTGACTCTCTATCTTCTTGTATTGATATGTCTTAAGACCTAGAGCATCCTCTATCATCTCTCTTCTTTCCTTTATGTTTGCATTTAGTATTCTATCTGCTTCTCCTTGTGAGATTATATGGTGTCCAGATGCCCCTATATGCGCATTAGAGAGTAGTTCTACTATATCCTTTAGTCTTACTGATGATCCATTTATGAAGTATTCATTTGAGTTATCTCTGAGCACCACTCTCTCTATAGTTACTTCATCGAAATCTACTGCAAATGTTCTTCTTGTGTTATCGAATATTACTTTAACACTAGCTCGGTTAACTCTGGCTCCTTCTCCTCCTCCGTTAAAGATTAGGTCTTCTCCTCTCTTACCTCTCATTGCCTTTATGGATTGTTCTCCGAGTACAAATCTAAAACCTTCAGATACGTTAGATTTACCTGATCCATTTGGTCCTACGATAGCGGATATTGGTGAATTGAAGTTTAGTATGGACTTCTTTGCAAATGATTTAAATCCAGAGATTTCTAGTGACTTTAGGTACATGGGTATATTCTAACATAAAAGAAAAACCCTCGTCACTTGGACGCGGGTTTGGTATAGAATATGCCTACGCAAGGTAAACTTCAATTTCGGATTTGTCTGAATCTTCTGAAGGAATGTCCAACAGTTTTGTGAGGGTATCAGCATTCGACACTACCATTGTGACGACTGCATAGCCTGTTTCAAAACCGTCTTTGTGAAGAATACGACGAACGTTATTGATTGAGACAAACAAATCATAATCGCTGGTTGTGTTGGTTTGCCTCCTCAAGTCGTTGATGACGTCAATGACCGTGCGGTCACGAAACCACGGTGATAGATCGGCGAACGCAGCTCTGGTCACTTCGATCTTGAATTTCAGCAACTCACTATCAGATACAGGTTCGAATAGATTTACTAGATCCTCGAGATTGCACATTTGCCTATCAAGACTAATTTGATCTCCCAGCTCATCGGCCAGGCTTTCAATTTCAGTAGCAAACAAAGTTCTATCGGCTCCAGCAAATAGAGCTGCGAGGGCACTGTAGAACCTTATAACCTTCTTCCGTGTCTTCTTGTTCATACACTAAATGCGGTAACGTTAACGCAATACGTGAGTTATTTTTAGACGGTTACTCAAACGTCTTGTTAATGATCGCCGGTTGTAGATTATAACAAATTGTGTGTTATGTCAATGGTAATATACATATACCATCTTTGATATAATTAACTCATGATTGAACTAGGAATATTGTGTGTATCAATACTCGGTATGGCGTTCGGTATTGGAGTCAAGTACTGCATATATGCCATAGCCATTGTTCTAGCTATACCTCTCTACGAAGCTATTATGGAAATTGTGTTTGGATAATTACCACCCCTTCACCTCAAGAGCTTTCTCTGCAGCTTTCTGTTCTGCTTCTTGTTTAGACATTCCCTGACCTATAGCAACTTGTACATCTCCGATAAAGACAGCAAGTGTAAACATCTTATTATGATCTGGACCAGTCTCCTTTGTAGTCTTGTATGTTGGCGTTATCCCAGTCATCTCCTGTGCCTTCTCCTGGAATCTACTCTTAGCATCAAGCCATAGCTTGTTCTTCACAATATCGTCTATGTCTATAACCTCCATTAGATTAGATGCGATGAAGTTACCTGCAGCATCGTATCCTTGATCAAGATACACAGCTCCAATTATCGCCTCTATCGTATCAGCGTGTATTATAGACCTAGCTCTACCTGTATCCTTAGATTCTCCTTTTGAGAGTAGCAAGTACTTATCTACTCCTATATGTAGAGCAACCTTTGAAAGACTGTTTGTATTAACTAGAGCTGATCTGTATGAGGTTAGATCACCTTCGTCTTTGTCTGGATATTTCTTGTATAGGAAGCTAGTTATAACTAGTTCTAGAACTGCATCTCCTAGAAACTCTAGTCTCTCATTATGCTCCAATCCTGCTTTCTTGTTTTCATTTAAATATGATCTATGTGTACATGCACGCTTAAGAAGTGAAATATCATTAAATTCCACTTTTATCTCTTTTGAAAATTGTTCGAAATCTGGCATATTATTTTTTCTCACTAAGTATCGTAACTGCTTTTGTAACTATTGGAACTATATCGTTATAGAAATTAAGTTCTAGTATGTCTGCAAGCTTAAACCACTTACCATCGTCCAATCCTGGCTTCTCAGCTAGCTTTATATCTGTAAATTGTGATTCTGCTAGGAAGTAGTGTACTTGTTTACGTATCTTTCCAAGTTCTGGATCACTTGCAATGTACTCATTGTTTCCAAGATCGTCTGTAATCTTTACATCAAGCCCCATCTCTTCCTTTACTTTAGCAACTGTTCCTTCTTTAACATCACCCTGTGGGATCTTACCTTTAGATAGCGTCCAATGTCCGAATATATCATGCACAAACGCTAGATATATCTGCTCTCCATCTCTTGCATATACCACAGCACCTCCAAGGTTCTGTATTGGCATTTCTTCATATGGTATATCCTCAATTTTCTTCTTTTTCTTAGGTGAAGAATCCTTACCAGGTTCTCCTAGTTCCTTGTAAACTGATCCTAGTACTCCGTTAACGAACTTACTACTATTCTCTCCACCAAAACTCTTAGCAAGCTCTATAGCTTCGTTAATAGCTACCTTAGCAGGTACTTCTGCTCTATCAGCAAACAATAGCTCGTATAGCCCTATACGTAGTATATTTCGATCAATTATTGATATCTTATCGAGAGGCCAATCTGGAGCAGCCTTCTCAATTATCTTGTCTAGGTCTGATTGCTTTGATAGGACATTCTGAGTTAACTCCTCGATGAAATGTTGATCATTCATTCCAGGAGCAAACTCAAAAGCGATACGAGATATCGTATCCTTTACTTCATCGTTATGACGACCTCTGAAATCCCACTCGAAGAGTGTTTGTAGTGCTACGGATCTTGATAGATGTCTGTTCGCCATGATTATTTTTTTGAAGAGCCCTTTCTAAAACTTTACTTAACTGCTTCTGCTTTCTTCTTGTTCTTCTCTACCTTCTTCGCTACCTTTGCTGTCATATCTACCACTTTCTTTCCCTTGTATGTTCCACACTTCTCGCACATTGTGTGTCTCAAGTGCATAGCTGCACAGTTTGCACACTTTGATAGTCTAACATCTTCAAGCGCATGATGTGATCTGCGATTGTCTCGATGCGACCTGTTTGCTCTCATTCGGTTTACCATAGTGAGTAGACTATAGCATATCTGTATAAAAATGCAAAAGCTAGTTATCCTCGCACCCATTATCACCTCCTGGATCTTGTATTTGAGCTATATTTGTCATTATTAATGATAAATTCAGACAAACAAAAAACACGTACCTTGGTACGTGTTTTTTGTTATGAACTAAACTCTTGAAACGTTTACTGCTGATGGTCCTTTTTCACCATCTACAACTTCAAAAGAAAGAGTATCTCCTTCTCTTAGTTCTTCATAAGTAACACCTCTCAATTCCTTTGAATGGAAGAATAGGTCCTTTGCCTCACCTTCGCGAGCAATGAATCCAAATCCTTTAGGTGTAAGAGTCTTAATTTTACCTGTCATGTTTTTTGTATATTATTTTACTTGGCTAATTGTTGACGAAACTCGACTCTGTTTCCTTTGACACGTATATTAGTATATGCCTATATAGCCCACAAAGCAATGCTATATCTGCTCTATAGTCGTAGAAGCTGTAGTTGTAGCCATTTCCTCAGTTGTAGAAGCCATTATATCTGTTGATGAAGATATCATCATATCTATAGATTCAAACTGTTCTTCTATACTAGGTTCTACTATTACTGGAGCTGGTCTGTTGTTCTTAACAAATGTTTGTACTTTAATAGCTAGGAGTAACCCTATTATCAATAGCACTATTGTAAATATAGATTTTTCCATATTTTAGAATCTTAATTAAGTAATTTCAAAAAGACTATCTCTTCTTTGATGACTTCAAAGCTAGTCTTGCTCTCTTTGTTGCAAGTCTCTTTGCTGTCTTCTTTGATCTTGAAGTCTTTCTTGGTTTGTTTGTTCTTGTGTGTGACATAAAATTAGTATAGCACGCTATTTTATATTTTCAATACTAGTTAACAGTAATTCGCAAGAAACTCTTGTTTTTGTCATAGCACATATCACAACACAGTAACTTTTTTGAGGGTCGTATTCTGTCATCTGAGTAGTATGTTTCTGTATTTCCTTCACAGAATGCGCACTTACCAACTATCATCTTGTTTTCTGTAGGCACTACATCTGTTACAAGTCTGTTATCAAATACAAAGAGTGTTCCTTTGAAGTTCTTTCCTGGATATTCCTTCATATATGTATGTATGCCATCCTTAAGTTGGTATACATTCTCAAATCCTTCTCTCTTAAGCAAACATGTAGCTTTCTCACAACGTATACCTCCAGTACATACTGTAAGTACTTTCTTCTTCTTAAGGCTAACTAATTCCTTTAATTTCTTAGGTAGATCTCTGAA
>JBIIIW010000002.1:0-53251 GCA_044234345.1 Minisyncoccia bacterium | reverse complement strand
CAATGATTGCTATTCCTGAGACAATTGCGATTATCTTATGCCATGCGGATGGAAATCCGAGGAAGAGAAATAGTGCAACCCATACACCCAATACTGTAAGCCATTGTCTTTTTGACATAATTTTAGATTAAATTTTATTAATTTTATTTATTATACCTGCTTTACTGTGAGGATACAATAACTACAAACTCTCCTTTTTGTTTTTCTGGTGTTTCAGTTAATATTTTAAGTATATTTTCTGCACTACCCTGCAATACTTCTTCATAGATCTTAGTAATCTCTCTAACTATTGTTACCTTCTTATCAATCTTTGTAAGTGATTCTAAAGTTTTTAGAATTCTATGCGTCGATTCATAGAAAACTATTGTTCTATCACTTTCCGCTATTTCCTTGAAAGTAGTTTCTCTTCCCTTCTTATGCGGCATAAATCCGAGGAAGATGAACTCATGTGTTGGCACGCCAGATATTGATAGCGCTGCGGTTAGCGCTGAAGCACCTGGTATTGATACTATCTTAATATCTGGATAGCTCTCTTTAATCTTTGAAACAAGCAATGATCCTGGATCTGATATTCCTGGTGTACCTGCATCAGTTACAAGAGCGATAGTCTTACCTTCCTCAATCTTTTCTAGTATTAACTCAACTTTAGTATCACCACTTTGTGCGTGATAGCTTAGCATTGGTGTAGATATTCCATGTTTTTCGAATAGTCTCTTGGTAACTCTTGTATCTTCACATAGGACTATATCGACTTCTTTGAGAATACGAATAGCTCTTAAGGTTATATCCTCAAGATTCCCTATTGGTGTAGCTATTACGTAAAAAGTAGACATAAAGATATAATATACTACACTATCTATATGGCAAGTAATCAAACAAATATTGTATATGTTACTAGAGACGTTGAGCGTGGTCTTGGTAGAGTTCCTGGTGATAACTATCACATCATAACTAACAGTACTCCGTACGCAGAGGAGATTAAGAAGCTGTATCCAATGCATGTACTACTAGTTGACTCTGAAGAAATACTTGATACTTATGAACTGCTATTGAGACCTGAAGTTCAAGAAATTATCACAAACTTTAATGCTCAAGTATTGGTTTTTAAAAATACTACAAATATTGAATCTCTATGTAAGGAGAAGAATTGGAAGTTACTTAATCCTAGTGCAGAACTTTCTGAAAAGATTGAGAACAAGATTACTCAAGTAGAGTGGCTATCTGAATTATCATCTCTACTTCCTCCACATAAAGTAGTTACTGTTAAGGATATTGTTTGGGAGAAGAAACCCTTTATCCTTCAGTGGTCACATGGGCATACTGGGGATGGAACAATATTAGTTGCTAATGAAAAGCAATTGGATGAGATTAAGTCTAAGTTCCCTCACAGAGATGCGCGTATAACTGACTTTATCAAAGGACCAATGTTTACAGTTAATATTGTAGTTACAGATACAGTAATTCTTCTTGGAAATATTAGCTATCAGATTACTGGTATTCTTCCGTTTACTGAAAATGCTTTTAGTACAATTGGTAATGACTGGAGTGTTCCTCACACTATATTGAGTGAAGGACAGATAGAAGAGTTTAATGCTATTGCACAGAAAGTGGCAATTAAGATGCAGAAATCTAATTGGAGAGGACTATTTGGTATTGATGTTATATACGACGAGGAGAGGAACAATCTTCACTTAATTGAGATTAATGCTCGTCAGCCTGCATCCACTACATATGAGTCACAGTTACAGAATATGGTTAACATGCATGGTGTACCGGGTATATCTTGCTTTGATGCTCATCTATCTGTACTTACAGGAGTACCTATTTCTTCTTCTCTAATACCTATAAATGACGGTGCACAAATATTACAGAGAGTTACTACAAATGTTAAGGAAGTTGATGCGTCTAAATTAGTTAGTGCTGGATATAATGTTATTAAATACTCTAATACTAAACCTAATAAGGATCTTTGTCGTATTCAGTCTAAACTTGGTATTATGGAAACTCATACTAAGTTTAACTCTAGAGGAAAAGATATTATTGAATTACTTAATTAGCTAAACCATCTTAACCTACGTACTTCTGTTTTGGACTTTAGTGCTCGCATGAAGGTATAGTTTTCTTCTCCTGTCTTCTCAAGTTCGATCCATCTCTGTTCAGTTATCCCCTTATTAATATCAGTAATCTCAATTATTCCTTTATGCAATCCGTGTCCGTATTCTCCATCTGTTGGCCAGGCAACTGAATGAGCATAGTGTAATACCACTGGTACGAAGTTTTGATATTCGATTTGGTTTATAATGAGTATATGGTTTCTCTCTCCACCCTCTGGTCCACCGACCATAGTTATCATGTCACCGACTTCAACATCTCTCAATAGTATGTACTTACTATTCCTATCATCGGCTAGAGTAACAACATCTGTATTTGTTTGAGGCTTAAATTTTACAATTAGTCTGGTAATAAAATTAGATGCTTTAACAAAATATAGATATTTATCTAAGGTTCCTTTTCCTCTAGCTATACTCTCCTCATTTAGTACATAGTATGCAAACCCCGAGCAGTCTATCCCAATATTGTTATCAACCAACAACTTTTTAGTTGATACACCATCTAAGTTATTTAGATCGATCTTGTTAATTAATGCTATATCCTTCAACTCATCATGTATCTCTTTTGGACTTCCCTTACCTACTTCAACTCTTAGTCCTGCTCTTCTTGCCTTTGTCTTGTTATTGAAATATGGCACATCTTTGTATTGCTCTATGACCGACAAAGCACCAGAAGAAATTAGTTTTGTGTTCATATATATAGATTATCATAATAGAGACTTTTATGTTAATCTATGTTGTATGATAAGTATATTAGAAGGAACAGCTGATCTAGCATTTATCCTTGGTTTCGCTCTTTTGTCTTGTGTTATGGCCTTTATTTGGTCCCCATTACTAATCAAGCTACTTTACGGTTTTGAGGTATTCAAGGGACAGAAGAAGGAGCTTGAGAATATCGCTTCTCAAAGAGGTAAGGATTTTACACCTGTGATGGGAGGTCTTCTTGTAATCATCACTGTTGCAGTTATTACATATTTCCTTAACTGGTCTAGAGGATATACTTGGGTTCCAATTGGAGTGATGCTACTCTCCGCATTACTTGGAGCAGTGGATGACCTATTGAACGTTTTTGGTGCTGAGCGTAGATCTCGTAAACTTTCTCAGATACTAACTTTGATTAGAGTTCACAAGGAATTCAAGATGAGACTTTGGTATATAGTTACTCTTCCATGGTCAATATTCAAGAGAACATCTGTATGGATTGGATCTAGATCAAGTAGAGGTATACATGTTCATGAGAAGCTCCTTTTGCAATTCGCTGCTGGATCTATAACTGCATGGTGGATATATGACAAGCTTGGTACTGCTTGGCACTATATATACTTCCCTTTTGGTTATGACCTATATGCTGGTTGGCTCATCATTCCTTTCATTATCCTAGTCGTTATGTTTACAGCTAATGCTGTTAACATTGCTGATGGTATGGATGGACTGGCTGGAGGAATGCTCATCTCTTCTTTTAGTGCCCTTACTCTCCTAAGTTGGATTAATGGTTTTGGAGAGATAGCTATTCTAAACGCTACTGTAGTTGGAGCATTGGTTACGTATACGTATTTTAATATTAAACCCGCACGCTTTATGATGGGTGATGTTGGATCTCTAGGTCTTGGTGCTTTGTTTGCTGTTAACACTGTAGCTATTGGAGAAATTGGTTCTATATTCTTCCTAGGTTTTGTTTTCTATATCGAAGCCTTTAGTGTTGTTATTCAAGTCTTTGGTAAGTATGTTCTTTCAAGAAGAATATTTAAGATGGCACCCATACATCATCATTTTGAGATTAAAGGATGGAGTGAGGAGAAGACAATCATGAGATTTTGGATAATTCACTTTGTGTTTGTTGTCTTTGGTATCTGGTTAGCTCTACACTAGTATGGAATATTTACACTGGAAAGAGGAAAAGGTTACTTTAGAGTCTGCTGAAAGTATTACTCGAATGTATGACAATGGTTTTGTGTTTACCAGAATTGATGTGGGTGTAATGCATCAGACTAGAAGTGTTCGTATTGATTTAAGTGCATTTGAGCTTAGTAGCGAGAACAGAAGGATATTACGTAAGGGTGAAGAGGTTATCATGGAGAAGTATGGTATTCCATATTCAGACTATAGCTTTGAGATTGGTAAGATGGCTAAAGACTTCTATGATGTAAAGGCTAATGGTGCTTTTTCTGCAAACAAGATTAAGGAGCTATTAACAACTAATCATAACTTTAATTCCTTGTTCTCGTTCTCTAAACTTGGTTACGCTATATGTTATGAGAACTCTCACATGATCCACTATTGCTACCCTTTCTATGATATTGGTAAGAGTGTAAAGGATATGGGGATTATAATGATGACAAAGGTCATTTCTCAAGCTAAGGTTAATGGTTTAAAATATGTATATCTTGGATCCCTACAGAGACCTAGTGATATATACAAGTTACAGTTTAGTGGTATTGAATGGTTTGATGGTAAGGAGTGGAAGAAGGATTTGGGGGAGGTAAAGGATATATTAAATGGAAAATAACAAACACATACACATAGTCGGCATCTGCGGAGTAGCTACTAGTGCTCTAGCTATTGCCTTCCACGACAGAGGTTACAAGGTAACTGGATCTGATAAGGGGTTTTTTCCTCCTGTATCTACTGAACTAGAGAAGCATAATATTTCTTTCTATGCTGGTTGGCATCCTGAGAATATGGGAAGGCCTGATATTGTAATTGTTGGTACTGCATCTGGTACATCTAATCCTGAAACTATATTTGCTAAAGAAAACAATATACCAATATATTCATTTGCTGAAGCTATAGGTAAGTTTTTTGTTAAGGAGTACTCTATCGTATCTACTGGAACATGGGGTAAGACTTCTTCTACTGCCCTGCTATCATACATACTAGAACAAGCTCAATTTAATCCTACATATATGTTTGGTGGTGTATCGCTATCACATTCTGCATCTGCAAAACTTACTGATAGCAAGTACAGTGTATTTGAGGGAGATGAATACAAGAGTTCACCAACAGACAAGACGCCTAAGTTTGTATACTACAAACCTACTCACCTCCTACTCTCTGCTGTATCTTGGGATCATGCCGACCTATACCCTACTGAAGAAAGCTATTTCGATGCATTTAGGAGTTTAATTAAGAATATTCCGCAATCTGGATTCATTGTGGCTAATAGCGATAACATGAAGGTAAAGGAATTGGTTACAAATGCTGTATGGTACGGTAAGAGTAGCGGAGATTATGTTTACAGTGATGTTGTTCAGGATACTAATGGATTGCATTTTAAGATAAATGGAATTGTGATTAATTCTCAGATGATTGGTGACTTCCAAGCTGAGAACATTACTGGATGTTTTGCTATGGCAGACAAACTAGGCATACCTACAGATATAATTGTTAAAGCCATTTCTGAATTCAAGGGTCTTAAGAGAAGACTGGAGAAAAGACTTGATGGTGATATTGTAATCTTTGATGATATTGCACACTCTCCAGAAAAAGCAGGTAATGTTCTTAGAAATCTAAGAGATATATATTCTGGCAAAATTGTATGTATATTCGAGCCTAATATTGGAGGTAGGAGTAGGGAGTCGGTTGTTAAGTATGATAATGCATTTAAGTTTGCTGATATTGTTATCATTCCTCGTTTAACTAAACTTAAGGTGTCTCAAGATGGTAGTGAACAACCTATGGAGGGTGATGAGTTAAGTGCAGTGATATCTAAGACTCATACTAGTTCTATGTATATTCCTGAAGATACTGATCTTGTTAAGTATGTGTTAGACAACACAAAAAAAGGTGATGTTATCGCCTTTCTTGGATCTCATGGGTTTAGGGGGATGATTGAGGAGGTAGTTACTTCCCTTCATCAACAATCTCACTAGACACCACACCATTCTCTATCTTCTTAACCGCTAAAGTAATACCACAGTGATTACACTCCATTACTACACCCTCTTTAATTGATGGATATCTTGTAATATCTATTTGATTTTTACATTCTGGACAAATTGCATTCATATATTTTCTGTATAACTGTTATCTACTAATACTACCTAAAATGGTGTAATATATCAACATGATTACAAGACAGGAATCATATCCTAAACTAGCAGAATCACTAGAAATGAAGTCTCTCTATCTCAAAAGAGAGGATCTTCATCCGTATGGGTCTCATAAGGGTAGATCTATCCCTGTTATGATTGATAGCTATGTATCTACTGGTATCAATCACTTCGCAATCTCTTCTTCAGGTAATGCAGCTCTAGCAGCAGCATTTCATGTACAGAAACTTAACAAGGGGAACTTCAACAAGATCAAACTAGATATACTTGTTGGGCAACACATAACTACAAAGAAGCTACGTAAGCTTGAGCAATTCAAGAATGATCAGATTAGTATTACTTCACACGACAGACCAATACAGACTTTGTTTAACATAACAAAGGACCCTAGTGTTAAGGCACTGCGACAATCTACAGACGACATTGCTTTGGAGGGTTACAAATCACTAGCAGATGAATTACTAGAGATACCAGATCTTAATGCTGTCTTTATCGGTACATCTTCAGGTACTACCGCTCAAGCCCTATCTCAATTCTTTAAAGACAAAGGCAGAGCTGTTGAAGTACATATTGTTCAGACATCATCATGTCATCCGATATCAAATGAGTTAATTGATGATTTGCCAATTGATGAACTATCTATTGCTGATGCTATCGTAGATCAGACTGCAATTAGGAAGAATGTATTAATTGAGTTAATTAAGGGGAATAACGGGAGTGCTTGGATTGCAAGCAATGAACAGATATCAGTTGCTCAAGAATTAGTATTGAAGAATACAGAGATAGCTATATCTACAAACAGTGCCCTATCAGTTGCTGGACTTATGCAAGCAGTATATACAGGCAGAGAGTGGAATGGATCGGTTGTTTGTATGATATGTGGTGATTAGAGAGATTTTACTATCTTTACGAATCTTTCTCCCCTTTCTTTTCTAGATATATGCACCCCAACAGCATCAAAACCTGGACTAAATATTACTACACCTCCCTTGTTTGATATCTCTAATGACTTAGATACAGCTTCCTCTAGAGATATTGATTGAGTAAATGATATATTCTCTATCTCTGATATATTGTTACGTATACCAAGACTCCCACTACCAGCTATCAATATCACCTTAGGCATATACTCCTTAATACTCTTAACTAATTCTGTATAGTCATGTCCTGTATATGCACCACCGATTATGAGTACAATGTCTTTGTTATTAGCAAAAGACTCCAATGCAGAGACTGTTGAGTGTGGAGTTATTGAATTCGAGTCATTATAGAACTCAACATTTGATACCTTCTTAACGAACTCCAAACATCCTTTATTATATGCAATATCTTCAACTACTTCTCTAACAATCTCTGGAGAGACTTTGAATAGCTCACTAGTTTGTAATATTAGTGATATGTTATCTCTATCATGTTTACCTTTTGTGTTAACTATCCAATCAGTAGGTACAGTACTTGATCTTGTTCTAAGTATCTTAGCTTTTAGTACTCCATCCTTCTCCTTTTTTATACTATCCACCACCTTGTCTGAAGCAACTATGAAGTTGTTATATGTTTGATAGTCTAGGATATCAAAATTAATCTTAGATGTAATCACAGCTACATGAGGACTGATATGTATATCGTGATAGTGAGATATCATGCTCTCTGGAATACGAGCAATTACTACATCATCCTTCTTAATTTTCTTAAGATGTAATAGCGCTCCAGAGTTGGATTCTGGATCAATTGCGAATATTCCTTGATTCTTGTAATTCTCAAAAGACTTCTTAAGAATATTAAGCAGTATATTGAATATAGTTGTCTTACCATACAAACCTAGTATACCCACAAGTGTTATAGGTGGAGAGAGTTTGAAGAATAGGGTTTCAGGAAACTCTATCTGAATTTCTGATTGTATTGCTTTCTTAAGGAAGAATGATTTCTTGGATATTTCTGGAGAAAGTATTATTAGATCAAAGTTAGATAATTCTTCATCATTTATCTTACCGAAAGAGTACCTATCTAGACCGTAGTCCTTAAGGCTAGTTACATAGTCCTTCATCCTTCTCTCGCTTCTCATATCATATACAGCAACATTTGCCTTGTTTCTAAGCAAAAATTTGATATCAGGGACCATCTCTCCATGTGGTCCTAGACCTATCACTGCTATACTTTTTTTATTGAAGAATTCTTTGTAGTTCACAAGTACACATTATACTAAATTATCATCTGTATCAACTGATGCATTTTGTATCATTTTCTTTACCTTTACGAGCTCTTGTAATAGCGCTTGCATCTTAACAACCTCTTCATCGTCGGTATTCTCAAACATTGCAAATGATGAGAGTTTTCTTAGAAAGAGATTATATAGGTCATTGAAGTATTTCTCTAAAATATCTATATTGTACCCTGTACCTGAATCTCTAATTGTATATATTTCTCCAGGCCTGTTAACTCCCTCAAAGTATATTTGATCATCTGACAGTATTCCATCTATGTATGGTGATGTGATTGTATATGTTCTCATATTAGTTATATTTAGCATTAATACTTGCATAAGTATTTCTAGTAATGACTACATGATCTAGGACATGTATTCCAAGTATCTTCCCTGCATTAATTAGTTGATTTGTTATCTCAATGTCTTGTGTACTTGGTGTTACTATCCCAGAAGGATGATTGTGGGCAAGTACCAGAGCTACAGCATTGTGCTCTATTGCAGGTCTAAACACTTCTCTCGGATGTACTATATTTGTATTTATTGTACCTATAGATATCACTTCATCATGTATTACCATATTATGACTGTTGAGATACAAACCTCTTAACTGCTCTTTGGGAAGACTATGCATTTCTTTGAGATACTCAAATGCATCTTTTGCTGTTCGTATAACTGAGAATCCATAATCATTCTTCTGATATATCCTTCTTCCAATCTCTCCACATGCAGCTATCTGACATGCTTTAACAATTGGTATGTTTAACTCTAGTGATAGCTCTTTTACATCTGTCTCTGACATTATACTTTTCTCTCCGTACTCATGAATTATCCTTGATGACATCTCTAACACTCCTTCACTTTTAGTTCCTGTGTTTAGTATTACTGCTAATAGCTCTTGTAATGAGAGCGACTCTGGTCCTCTCTTTATCAACTTCTCTCTTGGTCTACTATCAATTGGTAGATCATGTACTTTTAATATATACTCTCTATTTGTGTTATCTAGAAACAGGTTCGTATCTGCTACTTCGTATTGTTTTGTATTTTTTATTACCATGTATTAATTATGGAGAAAATAAAATATGCCCACAAGGGCATATTTTACAAAAATTTTATCCGGATTTTATTTCGTGGGGATAACTATGCTATTTCAGCATATTTCTTCACTGAAACTGCTCCTGAAGCATCTACAACGACAACTTTATCGTCTCCCTTAAGCACATCTTTAGCATTTTGAGCTAGCTCCTTTATATCTGTAGTCTTAACTGTAAAGCTCAAAACTGCATATGCTAGTCTCAATTCTCTCTGATCCTTCTCATTTATACATCCTGCAAATACTGTAGCAGTTGGTCTGTATGCTGCCATTGCACGGACGATAGCTATATCAGATGTAGATATAAATATTGATTTTGCATTTTCCTTTGTAGCCATATCTACAATTTTCTTTGCATCAGTAAATTCTTTTGATGTACTTGTTGGTAGTTGAGTGAAGTGTATTAGACTATCTCTCATATTCTCTGTATATGCCATTACACGACCCATAAGTTTTGTAGCTTCTAGTGGGTAGTCTCCGTATGCTGTTTCTCCTGACATTGAGATTGCATCTGTTCCATCTAGTACTGCATTAGCAATATCTGTTACTTCTGCACGAGTTGGTCTTGGGTTCTTTATCATACTCTCTAGTACCTGTGTCGCAACGATACAGTACTTTCCATGACGTAGAGATGCCTCTACCATTTTCTTCTGCATGTATGGAAGTTCTTCTAGAGGAACCTCTGCACCTAGATCTCCACGAGCAACCATAAGTCCTTCACAGTTCTCTAGTATCTCTTCGATATGATCGAATCCTTCTCTGTTCTCAATCTTTGCTAGTATCTTTCCTGTGTATGCTGGATACTGCTTTGTAATTTCCTTTATCTCAAATATATCTTCCTTTGTTCTAACGAAAGAGTGGATGATGTAGTCTACATCATTCTTTGCACAGAAGTGGATGAAACTCTTGTCCTTGTCTGACAATGCTGGAAGCTTAATGTGTACATTAGGAATGTTTAGACTCTTCTTGTTCTTGATTAGTCCACCGTTCTTCACAACACATCTAATACCCTTCTCTAGCTTCTCTTCAACGATAGTTTCGATTGAAGCATCATCGTATAGCACTACCTCTCCAACTGGCACCTCATTATGGAAATTAGGGTATGTTACGTGAACGACGTTAGGGCCTGTATATGACAGGTCTCCTGTGAAGATGAGTGAATCTCCAGCCTTAACCTCAAAAGGGGTTGTAATGTCCTTTATACGCACCTCAGGGCCCTTTGTATCGATCATTATAGGGATATCTGTAGTAATTGCCTTAATCTTGTTCATTACATCAAGAGTAGCAGGCTCATCTTGGTGGGCAGTATTTAGCCAAGCAATATCAGCTCCAGCATCGAATAATGACTTTAGATAACTTGGTTCAGAACGATTATCAGCAATCTTTGCTAATATCTTTGCTTTTTTAAATTTATTCATAGTTAACAATATTACCCTAACTTAGGGCATATTGCAAAAATACACTATATGAATCTTCTACTACCTGTGCCGTATTTAGAACCTATTCTCTGTAACTTTTAATCTGAGGATATTTCTCTGGATCAATCTTCCTATCAAAACATGTCTCTCCTGCTTCATGCTTCCAGTTTTCATCTACACCAAATGATGGGTATGACATAGCAATATCATATCTACTACTTCCATAGTATTCCCCTCTTCCATCTGTATTCTGTACTGGTAGAGCAAATGTTGCACAAATCTTAAATGAAGTATTGTTAGTTACTGTATATTTATATGGTAGTTTTGTCTCTGGATCGTTTGGAATACTTGTTCCTGATATTGGATCTATTAGTGCATCTAGATTTCCTGGTAACTTGTTCTTCTGCTGCCAGTATCCTACAACCTGCCATTGTATATTCTGTAGATCTCCAATTCTTTGGTTATCAAATCGTATATTTCTCTGCTTAGTTGGTGAACCTACGATTACAAAACCAGTTATGATTGCAATTAGTGATATTAATATTCCAAACCAAGGTATAGTCTTCTTTGAGCACTTAGACCACTTCATATCTTCGTTTAGACTGAAGAAGTAGTACATAAGTACTGATGCTGAAATTACTAGGATTACTAATACCTTGTATACAAATCTTGCACTAATCTCTCCGTTTAAGTATGTGTTGATTAGTGTTATCAAATCTCCGACTATCAAAGCGACAGTTAGAAACATTGTAACGAATATTCTCCATCGTCTTACCCATAACTCCTTCTTCTCTTGGTTCTTCTTAATGTCCTTTTCGATATACCATTCAATTACGTAAAGTGTGGGTACCAAAACTACTAGAAGTGATATTGGCCATGCTACTGAATTAGCATAGAATGATCCAGCCAGAGCGTCTGGGAAGTAATAGTTTATGATACTGAATGATAGGCTTATCAATGCTCCTACTACGGTATACAAAGTTACTGTTGCTCCTAAGTGCAAAAAGAAATCTTTTGGTGTTGTTTTCATATATGCTAATTGTAGCATATATGAAATATTCTGTGCGCGTGCCAGGATTCGAACCTGGGACCCCCCGAGTATCAGTCGAATGCTCTACCAACTGAGCTACACGCGCATGTGTGTAAAAAGTAATATATCAGGAAATGAAGAAAAGATAAAGCCCCCGAATCGAATCCGGGGGCTAATTCCCTAAACGACTAACCGTCGTTCAGGACACCCGCCATAGCGGCTAGGATGTAGAGTGCAGCAAGAACCAACATTACTGCAGCGATATACTTTGGACTGTGGCGTATAAAGTCCCACGCACGATCCAAGGCTTGTTCGATTCTTCGCTCCCTTATTTCGCTTTGTGTGGGAGCAAGACAATCAAACATTCTGTCTATCTCGTCTGTATCGGCTCTTGTTTTCATAACACGACAGAGAGCTCTTACCTCCAACATTCCGAAGAATGAACCATCAAGGGTTTTACGAAGGCGACTACATTAAAAGTATAACTTAACACATTATTTGTCAATACAAACACAAAATCACCCTTTATGGGTGTTCTATGTTTACTGAAACAAACTGTCCTTTATTTTGTTCCGTTCATCCGGTCAGTACCTCTATAGAGGGTACCGACCTATGTCCTTTCTCTCGCGGACTGAGTGCTCACATAAAAGTGTAGAGCAATGCTTTTGGTTTTCCTATAATAAATTATAGTAAACAATCGACTCGGTCAGATAGTAATCTAAAAAGATTAAAATCGAGATTCAAATTGAAATAATCCACGAGCAGCTTCCGCTACCCGTGCCTTGTTACGACTTACTCCCTGTCATTGAGCTTACCTTAGGCCGCGACTAGCGCAGACTTCGGGTATTCCCAACTCCCTTGAGTTGACGGGCGGTGAGTACAAGACTTGAGAACGTATTCACCGCAGTATAGCTGACCTGCGATTACTAGCAATTCCAGCTTCATGAGGTCGAGTTGCAGACCTCAATCCGGACTGAGAATGGTTTTATAGGGATTTGCTCCACCTTTCGGTTTTGCGTCCTGTTGTACCATCCATTGTATCACGTGTGTAGCCCAGGGTATAAGGGACATGCTGACCTGGCGTCATCCTCACCTTCCTCCCACGACACAGAGCACAATCGGATTGAACCGATGTATGCGCTTTGTCGTGGGCAGTCTCGCCTGACAAATATAACAGACAACGAGGGTTGCGTTCGTTACCCCACTGAAGGGAACAACTCAAGCCACGAACTGACGACGGCCATGCATCACCTGACTAACTGTCTTGCGACGACAAAAGTTTCTTCTTGTCTTCAGCTAGATTAAACCCTGGTAAGGTTCTTCGTTTATCATCGAATTAAACCACATGATCCACTGCTTGTGCAAGTCCCCGTCTATTCCTTTGAGTTTTAACCTTGCGGTCGTACTACCCAGGCGCTTCTCTTAACGCGTTAGCTACGTCTCTCAGAGGGTCGATACTCCGAAAAACTAGAGAAGATCGTTTAGGGCGTGGACTACTGGGGTATCTAATCCCATTCGCGACCCACGCTTTCTTGTTTCAGTGTCAGGAGTGCTCCAGTCTGCTGCCTTCGCTTTTGGTGTTCCCCATAATATCAACGCATTTTACCGCTACACTATGAGTTCCGCAGACCCCTCGCATCCTCTAGTCATACCGTTTCCTTTGCATGTCCCCGGTTAAGCCGAAGAATTTAACAAAAGACTAATATAACCACCTACACAACCTTTACGCCCAATGATTCCGGATAACGCTTGAGGCACTCGTATTACCGCTGCTGCTGGCACGAGTTTAGCAACCTCTTATTCGCCAAGTACTATCAATAAACTTTCTCCCTGGCAAAAGAACTTTACATCCCGAAGGACTTCATCGTTCACGCGGCGTCGCTCCGTCAGACTTTCGTCCATTGCGGAAGATTCTCGACTGCGGCCACCCGTAGGTGTATGGACCGTGTCTCAGTTCCATCGGTGGGGGTCACCCTCTCAGGTCCCCTAGGCGTCATAGCCTTGGTGAGCTTTTACCTCACCAACTAGCTGATACCGAGCAGGCTCATCTTGAAGCGATAAATCTTTACTCCGAAGAGACTATCAAGTATTAACTCATCTTTCGATGAGGTATCCCTGACTTCAAGGTTGATACCTACTTATTACTACCTCGTCTGCCACTGTGTATTGCTACACCGTTTGACTTGCATGCCTTATCCACGCCGCCAGCGTTCATCCTGAGCTAGGATCAAACTCTTAACTAAAATGAACGGAACAAAATAGAGAACAGAAATCTTTTAAATTTACATTTACTATATTGAACTTATTTTTAGCTGCATTGAGTTTGATCTTCGCCCTTATCAGTTGTGAATATAACTGAAGGAAATCATTGTTGTATATAGACATTAGACTTGCACGTGTTTTTAATACGTTTCTAATGCATAACTTAATAAATTGTCGAAAAACTCTTTTAAATAGCCTTACTTAAGGCGTAGAGAGTATTCTACTCGAAGTAGATTTAAAGTCAAGTAAATATCAAGTATTTGTATACAATATGTAAAAATGGTCAATTTATGAGGAAAAATGGCTCTAAAAACGACATAAGAAAAACAGGCTTTTCGGCCTGTATTTTTCTTTATAAATTAACTAAATTTATACCCTACTTCTTCCCTAGCTTTTTCTGCTGCCACTTCCAAACTGTTACAAGTAATGGTGATCCTAGGAATACTGATGAGTATGTTCCAGCGATGATACCTATAATCAATGCTAGTGAGAAGTGCTGAGTAGTCTCTCCTCCAACAAAGTATAGAACCAGTAGAGCAAGAAGAGTTGTAAAGGAAGTATTTATTGATCTAGTAAATGTCTGACTTATACTCTCCCCTACTATCTCATCAAATGGCTTGTTAGCCTTTGCATGATTTAGGTTTTCACGAACTCTGTCGAATACCACGATTGTATCGTGAACTGAGAATCCAAGAACCACTAGAAGTGCAGTTACAAACAGTGTATCTACTTCATATCCCTTGAAATGTCCTAGTACCGCAAACACTCCTGTTGGCACTATAACATCGTGTACTAGGGCGATAATTGCGATTATGCCGTATTTCCATGAAGATATAGGCTCACTAACCTTTCTGAAGGCAAAGGCAATGAATAGCACTATAGCGATGATAACAAGAGCTATAGATACTAATGACTTTCTTAGAGCTTCAGTTCCTAGTAGAGGACCTACTGAATCAAATCTCTTCTCAGTAAACTTACCAGATTTCAATAGAGTCTGATCCAGCAATATCTTTTCCTCTCTACTTAAATCCTTCATTCTAATGATAAATCCCTTGTCTCCTGTTGCGCGTACTGACGCATTTAACTCAAGAGGGTCTATAGCTTTAATCAATTCTGCTTGCTCTGGTCTAGTGTCTGTATACTCAATCTCAACTATTGATCCACCCTTAAAATCAATTCCTGGCTTTAGTCCCCACTTAGCGAAAGCGAATACTGATGCAAGTATGATAAGACTTGATAGTACGTAAAAAAGTTTTCTGTATTTAACTACGAACATATATTTATTTAAGGTTAGGATTAATAATTGTCTTAGTAAAACCGTTACTTATCAAAAACATTGAGAATCTGTTTGTTCTCTTTGGAGATACAGCGTATAGGAATATACGTGAAGCTGTAACTGCTGTGAACATACTTACAACAACACCGATCAAGAATACCAATGCAAATCCCTTTATAACCGAAGTACTTCCGAAGTAGTAAAGGATTAGGCCTGTGATAATACTTGATGTGTTTGAATCACGTATTGATAGCCATGCTCTTGCAAAACCTTCATGCATTGCATCACTTATACTCTTACCTGCTCTCAATTCTTCCTTCATTCTCTCGAATATTAGGATGTTAGCATCTACTGCCATACCTATTGAGAGTATAAATCCAGCGATACCAGCTGCTGTAAGAGTTACAGGGATTAGTTCAAATAGTGCTAAGTTAATTATTGTATATACAGCTAGAGATATAACAGCAATGAATCCTGGTAGTCTGTACCAGATAACTAGGAATATAGCTATAACAAGGAGCGCAATTACTCCAGCTCTGATACCTCCGTTAAGTGCTGACTGTCCAAGAGATGCACCTACTGTTTGTGTTGAGATAAGTTCAATTGGAACCGGTAGTGCTCCGTAATTTAGATTTCTAACAAGAAGCTTTGCCTCTTCTAGACTAAATGCTCCAGATATAACTGCCTTTCCATCTCGTATCTCTTCTCTAACAGTTGGTAGAGATATTGGACTGCCATCTAGGAATATTCCTACGATGTTTCCAACATTCTCCTTTGTTACCTTAGCAAACAATGTCTTACCTTCTGCATTGAAGTTTAGAGATACTGAAGGTTCTCCTGTTGTTGAGTTGAACTCAAGTACTGCTTTCTCTAGAAGTCTTCCTGTGATAGCGGTAGGCTTGAATAGCTTAGCAAGTTCAATAGACTTCTCTTCATCAGTTAGATCAGTATTAGCTCCCAATGCTTCTGCATCCTTCTTGTCTACTGTTCTAAATTCTAGAACTGGAGTTTGACCAATCATCTTTACAGCTTGATCAATATCAGTAACTCCTGGTAGTTCAACTATTAGTTTTTGCTGAGCTTCTTCTGAACCCAAGATTCCACTTTGCTCAACCTGAACTATAGGTTCACCAACTCCAAAAACGTTAACCCTTCTCTCGATAACATCTCTTAGTGCTTCCATTGATACTCTAACTTCAGAGCCAGATATCTTACTTACATCAGCTTTGTAAACTAGGTGTGTTCCACCGTTTAGATCAAGGCCTAACTTAAACTCTCCTTTGTAATATGTAAACCATCCAATACTGAATGTGATAATAAGTATGAATACAGCAATAATTCTTGTTTTAAGCATAATATGACTATTATAGAGATTTACAGTGTTTTTGCAATGTAAAATCAGCTATACAACATATTATTATATAACTACAAATATGCTTTGGGGCGTATAAAAATAACCCCGTTAGGTCGTAGAGGAAGTTAGAACTATTTTTGAAAAAAAGAATAATGCGACGATCTACATTCCTGACATGCAAAGTTATAGCAATTTTAGCATAATTCGGCTCTTTTTGGCCTAATCTGGCCCAGCGTTAGGGTGAAAAAAGCAGTCTTTACGCTATTATCTACTCTCAAGTTTTCCAATATAGGCTAACAAACTATCTTCTATACTATTTAAAAAAGATATTGTGATTTCAGCTTCCTGTCTCTCAGACCTATATGAGGCATAATCATGACGATGGGTCGAAGCGATTTTTGGAATGAGTAAAGGATTTCTCTCTTTTAAGATCCCATTTAACCGATCGTTAAACATTTGAAGAGATATGAGATCATCTTGCCCATAGACTCTTTTAGCACCAGTTGGCACAGACGCCATCTGAAACTTGAAATTGAGTAGCCCATCCTGTAATGCAGGGTATTTACGGATAAACCATTTACGTAATTCTTCATATCTGGATAGTACTTGTTCATCGATTTGAGTACTCGATATTGATGCTATTACTATATCTTTATACTCTAAAAATTTATCATAAAATTCTTGAGCAAGAACGATTTTATTTGCTTGGAGATTTAAATACTCTAAAACCTTCTTAGGGTCCATTACTTCTATACCTAAGCTAGATTTCAAAGTCTCCGCTTTCTTGAGAATTTGCTTATCATCTGTAACAAAAATATCTCGCTTATTTATTTTGTGACCTATGAGATGGTCTATATCGTTTATTTTGTTGGTGTAATGCGGATCATCTTCTTTCAAACCAGGAAAAATAATGTTTTTAAGCTCATTTTCCAGTGCTTGATGTTCTTCCCCTCCCCAAATATCTACACTATCCCACTTAGTGGTATCCCAACGAGCTACCGTTCCGATCACAGGAAACATTGATATGCGTCTAACTATTTCATTTTTTCTCTCCTGGTCCTTATCTTTACTGACATCACTTTCCACTCTTGTAGTAATTGCGATATTTACATCTCCATCAAGTCCATATCGTATTACTTCTGTTAACTCATCAACAGAAATTGCCGACTCCGATTTATAGTCCAATAGGTTAATTATGCAATTTGTATCAAGTGTGAGTTTTATCATTTGAGTTATATATTTTTGTTACTCTTTACTACTTTTCCAGGCAAGGTTGGACCTATTATTTTTGCGTAGATTCTAAATTTACTCATTTATCTTTTTGTTCAGGTACTGATACTAGAAAATACTTAACTTCCTTAAGCCAAGCCTTCAGCGGTGACTCTAAGATGTCTTTTGGCTGCACAAAAAATCCATATGATCGAGATTCATGCGCACTACGATTGTGTCTATTCAACTTGCACTTTTGAACTATCGGTAGTTTTACGAACTCCTTTATAAAATTATGAGGAGCGTATGACTTTAGTAGAGAGTGACCTCGACCACTCCCATCGATAAGAGTTGCAACATAGACAGAAATTACGTCAGCCAGAATACGACAGCGCTTCTGGGTGTCAGAACCATCTTTACCGGCTGCACGTTTCGCATCCCACTCGTCTTGGGTTTCTTTTAGCCAGTCAATCGCCTCAACTGCTCGTTGGATCGTATGTATTAAGGCTTGTGCAGCAGGAACTTCTTTCTTCATATATTTTCCAAAGGATAAACATCCAAAGCTACTTCATCATATGGATGAACTTTCTTGATCGCAGTAATTACTTCTTGAAGTTTTTCTCGAGGGCATATAGTTTCGATTCTTTCTTCGGCAACTTCTTCAAATTTGCCAACTTCACCAATATGAGGATCTGCGCCTTGTTCAGGTTTAAATCTTCCTATTCCTTTTGAGGAGTATGAGCAAAAGCTGTAATTACCGATTATACCAGCACCGGCTTTACCTATAGCTTCACGAACCACATCAGCAAAGGTCTCTGGTACAAAGACAACAATTTTTACGTTTTTAGTTGCGATAGGATTCATATAATTATCTATTGACCACATTACTAAACTGCTGCATGTCCGTACCATCAATAAGTTTGATACCGCTTTTACTTGCTAGCTCACGAGCAGACTTTGTAAAGCTAGAATTTGTAATAACCCATCCCTCATCTCCATTGTAAAATTTTATTGCTGCAATAACTTCCTGTACTGCCTTATTTCCAACAGTTCCTCCGTATCGCTTTGCTTGTATGATAATGGTCTTACCATTTCTTTTCGCTATCAGATCAGCCCCTTGATCTCCTGTAGCTGGAGTTCCTGCTACACTATCAAAGCCGTTTAATTTCAAAAGTTGAGCCAGGTGATTCTCAAACTCAACTCCTGACATTCCTGTTACGTTTCCACTTTCGATCGGCTTACTTTTCCTAGTGTCGTAATAAGCCTTAAACCTTGTTGTGAGGTTTTCAGTTAGCATTTTATATTCTTCTGGCATAGACCAAGATGACTTCCTCCAGCGCTTCATATCGTCATCGTCATTACCTTCTCTTCTACCAATTTTCTCAACCAACAAAGCGGCTTCTTTATTAAGAGCATCCCAATTCTCTTCGCCGTACGCATCAATGGTGGTGACTTTTCTGTAAGTGATTTCATTAAATTGGCTAATTAGATCAGCATACTTACTAGAAAGACTTTGGGCTGCTTCCTTTTGCATTATTTCTGTTTGCCTCTCCTCGATCTCTTTCATCTCGTTCTGTCTGCTAGTAAAAAGCCGCTCGATTTGTAGAGACAAATCTTTCCATTCCTTTGGAGCATTCATTTTCCAAGTAGAGAGGTAGGTATAGTTTGGGCGAATTTTACTCTGACCTTCCGCCAAACAAATTTCGTTAATACAATCTCGAGTCATATTGTCAATGTAGTAGTAACGATAACGACTAGAGGATGTTGATATATCCTTTTTGTGTTTTTCGATAATGTCATTATTCCTCTCAAAAAGACTTTGTGTGCTATCTACTTTTCTGTCACCAAACTTCTTTAACCTTTCTTCATCAAACTTTTTACTATCCTGTATTGCTCTGGAACCAGTCGAAACACTTTCAGAAATTTTTACAAATCCCCATATTATTCCTATAACAATTAAGATCAGTATTTGTAGCATAAATTTAAAATAGCTTGCCGCCAATGACAGGATCAGCCTTATCGGGAGTAATAAGAATTACCTTTCCTTCTGAGTCAGGTACACCCAAAATGAGAACTGCCAAATCAAATAAAGGTTTAGCAATACTTTGATTTGAGAGTCCGTTTGTGGTTAAGAGTAATTTCATAGTAATTTTTTATAAATTTACCACGTTTTTAGCTCTTTATAAAGGGCTTGTAGCGGTTCAACAGCCCGGAATCACCCTATACAACATATTTTGAATATGTCCCCTCTTTAGTTACAAAAGCTTGCTTAGATTGCCACTTATAACCATATCCATACATCTTTGTCATCTTAGTACCATCCACAGCGATAGGATATGAGTATGACTTCCATCCTCCTTTTGATGTAGGTATTCTTCCAAGTGTTAGATTCCACATGAAGAAGAATACAACTCTAATTAGGTATGGGTTTACCATAACTGATTTTTTGTTAACTGCTTCTGCCATATCTTTTCCAGTTACTACTGGTCCTGGTGGGCATGCATTGAAAATATCAAAATCATTTTTAAGTTGATTGAATGCTAGTGTTTCAACTACTCCTACTATGTCGTCTTCATGTATGAACTGTCTGCACCACTTCTTTGTTATGGGTACAAAAGATACCATTAGACTTACTAATTTGTAGATAACTGATCCCTTAAGCTTTCCTGACAAGGCTGATTGTAGACCAAATCTAATCCTCATATATCTTCCACGAGGTCCGGTAATTGCTGCGGGTCGTATTATCGCAAGTTGTATATTAGATCCATCCTTCTTTGCCTTCTTGTATTTCTCTATCAAATGCTCTTCTGTTATTCTCTTCTCTTCAGCGTATAGGTATGGAGATTTTCTGAATGGTTCTTCTTCGGTGAATAGGTGCTCTATTGTGTTACTACTAAATGCACCGTATGAGGCTACGGTTGAGAAGTGTATTAATTTTTTAACTGAAGGTGTACTGAATGCAAAATCAAATATGTTATCAGATCCTTCGACATTCCATCTCCACTGTAGCTTCTTGTTTCCATACATCTCGCGTATCTGCCATGCTGTATGTATAACTATATTAGGAGCATATGACTTTACTTCATTCTGCCAGTTATAGTCTGCAGTGTTTGTAACGATGAACTTAATCTTACTTACATCTGCTCCACTTGTCTTAAGGAATTCAGGAAATGGCTCCTTATCAATTGCTATAATTTGCTTTACGTCAGGTCTTCTAGAAAATAGGTCTAGTAGCATTGCTCCAACATATCCCGCTCCTCCAGTTATAAAAATAGTATTCATGGAGTAAAATTATAGCCTACATCCCTTCTCTAGACAATAATGTTTTGATTGTTCGAAGAGTAATAAGTAAATCAAGACTTAGTGATCTATATTTAATGTAATACAAATCGTAAGACAAACGTATCTTTGTCTCCTCTACTGATTGTGGTGGTTTCTCTTGATTAACTTGTGCCCAACCTGACAGACCTGGCTTTATTGCTGTACGTATTGAATAGTATGGTATTTCTTTTTGTAGTCTCTCTCCAAGGTCTATGATATCTGCTCTAGGACCTATGAGTGACATGTCTCCAAGTATAACTGAAAGTGCTTGTGGTAATTCATCTATTCTTGTCTTTCTGATAAACATACCAACTTTAGTAACTTTGTTTTCACTTTCTGGTAACCACTGACCTCCATCGCTTCTAGTCATACTTCTAAACTTGTATATATTAAATATCTTTCCATTTACTCCAATTCTTTTTTGCTTTATCAATATGCTTCCACCATCTTCTATCTTGATTGCTATTGCTACAAATGGATATAGGATTATGGCAAAGATCAATACGATACCTGCAAGCAAGATATCTACTAGTCTCTTAACCATATCGTAAACTTTTGGTGATATTGAACTTATGTGTGTCATTATCCATGTGTAGTTTATTCTAGACAGTGGTATACGATCGAATACATCTTCATATAGATCATGAAGGTTTATTATCGATGAGTTTGGGAAGAGGTTCTTGTATATCTCAGGTAGGAACTTCTCAACTCTTGAGTCATCTACATCAGCAATTACATATCTAAAATATACCTTATCAGACAATACTTCCTTTATACTATCTTCAGAATTATCTGGATTGAACTTATTCTTGCAGAACAATAGCGAATGCGGGTTTCTGTTCATCTCAGCTATAATCTCATCTACCTCTACACTGTCCCCTATAACCAAACTTGGTTGCTTCTTTCTCAAGTTCAATATTGAGTATGTATTCATTCTTACAAAGAGGATGAATACGGATGAAAGTATGATGTATAGCAATAGCGTTATCTTTGGAGATACAGTGAAGTTTGGAACGAAGTAGAATATTGCAACCGCTATAAGCGCATTGGCTATCTGTGACTTTATAATCTTCACTGGCAATGTATGTCTTGCACTACTTATCGCTCTTCCATATAGTCCTGTGATGTAGAATGAAACTATTGAGTATGCAAATATGATAGTAAATGGATACAAATGAGACAATATCATTTCTTTTGAAGGCATTGATTGATATCTCAGTATCAAAGTACCGATTAGAGAGAGTGCTAGGAGTAACACATCTACAAGACCTAATATTACCGGCTCTTTCTTGTTAACTACAGTCATTGTATAATTCGGTTATAACTATTTAATTGCAACATTATAACACAAAGATGCAGAAAAAGAAAGTACTGATTTTAATAACTAAATCTAACTGGGGCGGTGCTCAACGCTATGTTTTTGATATTGCGACAGGTCTTTCTAAAGAAGAGTATGATGTTTCAGTTATGGCTGGTGGTAATGGTGAATTAATTACTCGTTTGAATGATAGAGGTATTGATGCAAATGGTTCTCTCCCTATCGGAAGAGATATTAGTCTAATTGGTGATATTAAGGCGTTTTTTAAGCTAGTTGGCATATTAAGGAAGGATAGACCGGATATATTACACATTAATAGCTCTAAAATTGGTGGCCTTGGCGCTCTTGCTGGTAGGCTGGCTAGAGTTCCCAGAATCATATTTACCTCTCATGGCTGGGCTTTTAACGAGGATCGTAGTCTTGTATCAAAGCTAGTTATCAAGCTCATCCACATTGTTACAATCCTACTTACACACAGAACTATTGTTGTTTCTAAGAGTCTGAAGGATCAGATTGATATTTGGCCCACTATTGGTAACAAGATTACTGTTGTACACAATGCTGTTAAGATTGAACCTATTTTCTCTAAGGTTAATGCTGAGCAGGAACTTAAGAAAGTTAGTCCCCTACTTAAAGAGAGACTTGAGACTCTTGATCCTAAGAAGACAATTGTCATTGGATCTGTTGGAGAACTTCATCACGTTAAAGGTCATGAATATGCAATTAGAGGTATTGCTGAATTGATTAAGTCTCCTAAAGTTATTGAATCCAAGATGAACATATTGTATTTGATAATTGGAGGTGGAGAGGAGAAGGATAGTTTGGAGAAATTAATTAAGGAATTGGGTGTGGGTAATAGCGTAATTATGCTTGGTAATATTAAAGATGTGTATTTGTATCTAAAGAGTATTGATATATTTCTTCTTCCCTCTATTTCTGAAAGTTTTGGATATGTCCTACTTGAAGCTGGTGTAGCTAGTCTTCCAGTTATAGCTACTGCTGTTGGTGGTATTCCTGAGATAATTGATGATATGAAGTCTGGTATATTAATACAAGCTAAGAAGCCAAGTGAGATACGTAATGCTATTGATTTCTATCTAACTCATAAGAAGGTAAGGAAGGAGCATGGGGATGAATTACATAGAAAATCACTTACTGATTTTTCAATTGAAAAGATGATAAAGGATACACTAGATGTATATACTAGTGCCCTATAAATTCATTACTCATTTCGTCTTTGTGTGCTGTTCTACTGTATCTTCTCATACCCATAAGTATTCCTAGTCCTGTAAACTCTGTTAGTAGATGTGTTCCTCCATAACTTAGGAATGGTAATGTTGTACCTGTAACTGGTAGTAATTGTATATTCATACCGATATTTACAAAGAAATGGGTGATGATTAGTATTGCTACTCCAGAGCCGAACAATATTTCGAAATTTGTTTCTCCATACATACTAGCAAGCACAATTCTCCATATAGCGATAGCGAAGAAGGTGAATAGGAGTATTACACCCATAAATCCCCATTCTTCTGCGAATGCTGAGAATATGAAGTCTGTCTGAAACTCTGGTAGAAATTTCAGTCTTGATTGTGTACCATACCCTACTCCTTTACCTAATATTTGTCCTGAACCTACAGCAATTGCTGATTGATATGCATTGTATCCAGTTCCATGTATATCTGCTAATGGGTTTACGAAGTTAAGTATTCTATTCTTCTGATATTCCTTGAAACCAAAGTTCCATAGACCGATGAATACTAGTATTCCAGAAAGAATTAGGGCTAGTAGGTGTTTTTTTGATAGCCCTGATACTAGTACCATGCCAAACCATATGAAGAATATGATCACTGCTGAACCGAAGTCTGGTTGTATCAAGACTAGTGCAAATATTGTAAATGCATACATTCCTGATATTAATATATGACGTATATTAGCTATTTCTATATGTCTGCGAGAGAAATATTTTGCAAGTATTATTATGAGCACCAACTTTATCGGATCTGATGGCTGGAATGATAGCAGACCGAATTTAAACCAAGATGCTGCACCCTTAGTAACTTCAGCGACAGCGAAAAGTAATGTGAGTACGGCACAGGAGGATAAGAAGAGGGTTACTGACACCCATGTTTTTCGGAGGAATCTAAAGTCTACGAAACTTAGTATTGTAAAGATGGATAGGGATATTATGATCCATGTAAGTTGTTTGTAGAAATATGTACTGTCTCCGGTGAAGGCACTCATTGTCACCAGACCAGCCCCTAGCAAAGGTAAAACTGAGAGAATGAGTATCCAATCGATTCCTCTTTTTTCTCCCCTATTAACACTTTGATCAACTTTAAAGAATGACAGTATTGTATTCATGCTATTGAACGAGTACAGGTCTAATGAGAGGCATTACTTCTATTGAGGTAACTTTACCATCTCTACTTATCGGCCATGTAAATGGAGCTACTTCCCTATAGTTTTCATTTACTCCCTTTACTCCTACTGAGTCCACTCTTGTTTGAGAAAAACCAATTACATTACCATCTATATCAGAGAGAACAACGGACACATTTATATTATTGTATGTAGTTAGATTTTTGTTCTCCAGTGTCACTTCTAGTGATGATCCATTTTGATCTTCATTGTACTTCTTGTCTACCACAAATATTCCACCAAGTCTGTCAGTTGATTTAAACCATACTGGTGATTTCAGAAATTCAAATGTTGCTTTGGTAGGTATTCTTTTATATGTCTTTATTGCTGTCTGGAATGCTAATGAGTTTCTACCTGGATACAGGTTAACTGTTCCATTCTTTTCTGTTATTAATATTCCCTCTGAGTCGTATAGCGATATCTTATACGGCACATCTACTGCTCCTCCGTTTATATTTGGGTTAACAATATATGATGCTGCGTTATATAGTCCATCTGCAAGCTTCTCAATCTTTGCTCCTCCCCACTCAATTCTTGGTGGGAGGAATGCACTCTGACACAATCTTGCACAGGATCCACCACAATCAGTTCCAGTCTCGTCTCCATTCATAATATTATCGAAACATGTAGGTGCCTTGTAGAAGAAATAGAAGGAGGGGATGATTATAAATATTAAAATTACACCAAAAACTATTGATGCATAACTCAATTTTCTTTTAGCTGACCATGATGCCATAAGTGTATTATAGCAAAAAACCAGATAAATGTATCTGTTTTAATCATTTTAATTGAATACTTTGTACTGGCGACTAGCTACTTTCCCCTTCATATGAGTATCATCGCCGCAACTGCGTTTCACTTCCGTGTTCGGAATGGGAACGGGTGTTTCCACAGCGCCAAATCACCAGAACAAAAAATTCAATTGTGTATGCAAAAACTTCTGCTTTTGCAAAATTTTCAGATAATATTGTTGTATTTGTTATAGACAAGTAATTGTGGTTCTTAAATTTCCTAATAGGATCGACGGATTAGTACTTCTCGGCTCAACACATTGCTGTGCGTACACCTAAAGCCTATCAACGTAATCATCTCTTACGGGTCTCAAACGATTCCTAATCTTGGGGTTGGCTTCCTTCTTAGATGCTTTCAGAAGTTATCCATTCCGAACATAGCTACACTGCGATGCTCTTGGCAGAACAGCAGTCACACCAGAGGTTCGTTCATTTCGGTCCTCTCGTACTAAAAACAAATCCCCTCAAGAATCAACGCCCACAGTAGATAGGAGACCAACCTGTCTCACGCATGTTATCAATAATTACTTATTGCAATGGACTATAGCTTATTCCACACATTGTGGAGTGTTAACGTTTAGTCTCTACGGGTATCTTTCGATTTCCCTCGGTATTATCCCTTTTTCATGGATTCCACCGATACTAGTTAACTTGATCACATCTACATTACTGTAGAGGACCGCCGTGTTTGATTGATCTACTTCCTATACTTTTATTTTGTATAAATGTTACTTTATACTTTTCTTAAACGAAAAACTCGAAGTGATTCAGACTGTTCAACAGTCGAAATCATAATATTTTATGACACGTTCAACTTCTGAACGGTCTGAACCCAGCTCGCGTAACTTTTTAATTGGCGAACAGCCAAACCCTTGGAAGCTTCTCCACCTCCAGGATAAGTTGAGCCGACATCGAGGTGCCGAACTGCGCCGTCGCTATGAACGCTTAGGCGCAACCAGCCTGTTATCCCTAGAGTAGCTTTTATCCGATAATCTTCCCCCGCGTCTAATGCGTAAGGTCGGTTCACTTAGTTCTGCTTTCGCATCTGTTCGACAAGTACGTCTTACAGTCAAGCCAGCTTATGCCTATACACTATCGGCACGGTTTCCATTCGCGCCTAGCTGACCTTAATAAACTCCTCCGTTACTTTTTAGGAGGATAGCGCCCCACTAAAACTGCCCGCCAGATTCTGTCTCTCGTCGTTTTTGCCGTCGAGGTTAGAGTATATATTTTTTAAGAATGGTATTTCACTTGCGGATCAACGTCACCCGAAAACAACGCATCAATTCCTCCCATCTACGCTACGCATAAAAAACATATAATCAAAATCAAGTTGCAGTAAAGCTTCTAGGGTCTTTTCGTCTAACTGTGGGTAATCGGCATCTTCACCGATATTGTATTTTCACCGAGCAAGTCTCCGAGACAGTTCTCCAGACATTACACTATTCGTGCGCGTCGGAACTTACCCGACAAGGAATTTCGCTCTACTATTCCTTTAAGCACAGTAGGACTCTATCTTCATCCTCACCTTACGGAGATCGGATGCGTGGGGTTGGTCTCTATTTACCCACATGGACTCAACAATTAATTACTTAATTGTAGGTAGCTTGTTTATGTAATGTTTTAATCTAGTTTATCTTGACGTCCACTTTTGCTATATAACAGTCCTAGTCCTTCTCGACTCATCAAAGATGAATCGAGAACCTTAGGACCGTTATAGTTACGGCCGACATTCACCAGGGCTTATATCAATCACCATGAAAATCTTGCGACTCTCACAACGTCGATATTTGACCTTCTGGCATTGGTCAAGTGTCACCCCCTATACATCCTCTTACGAGTTCGCAGGGAGCTGTGTTTTTGATAAACAGTTGCCAGAGATACTTTAGCTGCGGCCCCTTGAGTTAACAAAGGGCAAGCCTTATTCCGAAGTTACGGCTGATTTTTTGCCGAGTTCCTTGGAGACCTCTCACTCGTTCGCCTTGGTCTACTCGACCTGAACACCTGTGTCGGTTTGCGGTACGGTTCCTATATAGATAAGTTTAGAAGATTTTCTCGGAAGCGTGCTTTATAACATCCGCAAGGGCGAACCCTCACGTTTGCACTCTGCTCGGAATTGTCATTAAAGACACCACCCGGATTTTCCTAGGTGAATCCCCTACAGCATGCACTCAAATCCAATAACGAGCGTCATATACTACCCTTCGTCCCTCCGTCACTCTATATAAAAGTCATGGAATATTAACCATGTGTCCATCGGGTGCGGTTTTCACCATCCCCTTAGGCCCGACTAACCCTTGGCTGATTTTCATAGCCAAGGAAACCTTGTTCTTTCGGCGTGCGGGATTCTCACCCGCATTGTGGTTACTTGTGCCAACATTCTTACTTCCAAACGCTCCAGCATGGCTCACGCCTTTGCCTTCAACGCAGATTGGAATACTCTCCTACCACTGTAAATTATCGAAATAAAATACAATCCTCAGTTTCGGTACTATGTTTAACCCCGATTATCTGCGGCGCAGAATCTCTCGATGAGTGAGCTGTTACGCTTTCTTTAAATGATGGCTGCTTCTAAGCCAACATCCTCATTGTTTGAGAAATTCAACCACCTTAAGTGTACTTAACATAGATTTAGGGACCTTAAATGGAGATCTAGGCTGTTTCCTTTTTGACGCATGGAGCTTAGCCCCCACCGTCTAACTGCTGAATAATTAATCCTCTGTATTCGGAGTTTGATAGGTCTTGTGATCTTGCGACCTGTCAAGACCTTCCAGTGCTCTACCCCAGAGGGGTACATTCAACGCTAGCCCAAAAGCTATTTCGGAGAGAACCAGCTATTACCAGATTCGATTAGCTTATCACTCCTTACCTCAAGTCATCGCAAAGAATTGCACAACTTTAGCGTTCGGTCCTCCATAATTCTTTCGAATCACTTCAACCTGCTCAAGGCAAGCTCATCTGGCTTCGGGTCTGATGCATACTACGAACGCGCTATTCACACTCGGTTTCCCTGTGGCTCCACGCTCTCGCGCTTAGCCTGCAGCATGCTTCAACTCGTTGGCTCATTCTTCAATAGGCACGCAGTCGAGGTATTGCTACCTCTTCTACTCCTTGTAAATATATGGTTTCAGGTCTATTTCATCGCCCTCACCGGGCTGCTTTTCACCTTTCCCTCACGGTACTTGTTCACTATCGGTCTTATAGAATATTTAGCCTTACCGGTTAGTTCCGGCAGATTCCCCCGAGCTATTCGTGTCTCGAGGTACTCAAGAACAGAAACAAAGAAGACTTTTTGATTTCGACTACAGGGCTATCACCTTCTGGGGCTAGACTTTCCAGTCTATTCTTCTATCAAAAAATTTTGTAACTTCTCTTCCATAAATGGAACGTCTCTGCCTTACTACCCCCAACCTTTATCGCATTACAAGACTTACGTCCCATAATACGATAAAGGTTGAGTTTGGGCTCTTCCGCTTTCGCTCGCCGCTACTTACGAAATTCTTATTTAGTTTCTATTCCTCCAGGTACTGAAATGTTTTACTTCCCTGGGTGTGCATTAACATGTCAAGCATGTTAATTCTGACTCGAAGTCAGAGAGTTTCCTCATTCGGAAATTTTCGGATCAAAGGTTGCTAGGCACCTCCCCGAAACATATCGTCGCCAAGCCACGTCCTTCATCGCTTCTTATAAGCCTAGGCATCCACCATATACTCTTAAATTTCCCATTAGGAAATCTAAAAACCACAATTATTTGTCTACAACTACAACATACTGTTACGTGTATATATTCGAAAAAACCCTTTTTTAATATATACATTTCGCAGTATTACCTTTTTCCCAAACAGCCTCCTGATTGTTGAGACTGTTTGAGTATTCAATTTTCAATGTGTCAGTCGTTCTGTTGTTACAAAAAACCGCTTTCGCGGCCAGTGCTTACACTACTTAAAAAGCAATGTGAGTTATGGCCGTTTAATGTGATTTCTTAACATATTTCTGTGTAAGGGATAGTGTATACGAAGGCGTAAAAGAAGTCAATAGGTGATAAAGAAAAACACATCTTTCGATGTGTTTTTCTTTAAAAATCTGTATAAAGTATTACTCCTTATCAGATACTGTGTGTATCAATTTCTCAAGCATTCTTCCTGCAACTTCCTTTCCTCCAAGACCAAATGAAAGTCCTGTAGCTAGTGCTGCTGCAACTACGATACCCATGAACAATGTCTGGATAAGTGCTGGAGCGATACCTAGGTGGAATAGTGCTGTAAGTAGAGCAAAGATCCAGATAGACCACTTTGCAATTGCTCCTAGTAGTGAAGCTGATTTAACATGAGCAGCTCTTGCTGATGCAACAACCAGTTTCTGTACAGTATCAGCGATAACAACTGAAACCATAAGTACTAGAACTGAGATAATAACTTGTGGAAGGTATGATAGAACTACATCCTTCAAGAATAGGTTAACTTCTGTTAGACCTAGGATATCAAATGATGCAATCAAGAATACTACGATTACAAACCACTTGATAAGTGCACCGATGAAACGTCCTGAATTAAGCTTGTGTCCTGATCTCTCAACTACATCCTCAAGACCAGCTGTCTTTAGAAGACTGTCTACCTTAAATGACTTGAAGATACCTTCTACTAGCTTTTCGATAAGAGAAGCAAGTATCCAACCAATTGCGAATATTATTACTGCAATTATTAAGTTAGGAACAAAACTAACTACTCCGAACCAAATACCTTGCAATGATTGAGTGAATACTCCACTCCAGTTTTCTACAAAATTCATATAATATATTATAAGCTATTAATTATTACTAATACCTTATATTATAGCATTTTATTTTCCTCAATCCCTAGCTTATCCACAAGAGCTGTATGAGGTAGGTCAAGTATGTCTCGTATCAATCTATCGTGCATTCCATATCTATATTCAAAATCACTAGTCTCAAATGCAGAGTATACTATCTCCTTTCCAACCTCAGCCTCTATTGTCTTCATCACTGTGTCCAGTTTACTTAGATTAAGATCGTCCCCCACTATTAGCAGATCTACTCTAGTATCCCACTCTTGTATAAATACCCCTGATGCTATAAATAGTTTGATTCTTCCAACACTAGCAAACTTCTTTACTAAGCTATCATTAGCATGCAGACTAACCATGATTAATAGGTTCTTTAGAGCCTGAAGATAAGGGAACTTCTGATCTAATGCATAACCAGTTTCTTGTACCTTCTTTAGAACAATCTTCTTACCCTTCTTCTGGTGTACATCTCTAGTTATAATCTTCTTCTTTATTATCCCCGCAGCCATTAGACCTGCTAGCTCCTTCTTAGTATCCTTCTTATTAGCTCTACTCTTCTCCATTATCTCAGAGGCTGAATATGCCATATCATTACCAAACAGAAATAGTCTCATAAATTTCACCTTTGTCTCACTTCCGAAGAGTTTTGCTAGTATTTCCATAGTTATACATAATAGCAAAAAACCACCCAATATCAAGGATATCGGGTGGTTTTTTGTATTACCTATTTATTTATATTCTACCTTTCCTCCAGCCTCTTCGATCTTCTTCTTTAGAGCATCTGCGTCCTCCTTCTTCATTCCATCCTTAACTAGGATTGGAGCTCCGTCTACCATGTCCTTAGCTTCCTTTAGACCTAGAGCTAGAGCTTCCTTAACTACCTTGATAACTGCGATCTTCTGTTCACCTGCTGAAGCTAGGTGTAGAGCAACTGTAGACTTTTCGTCTGCTGCTGCAGCTGCAACTGGAGCTGCTGTAGCTACCGCTGCTGCTGATACTCCGAACTTCTTCTCAAGAAGCTTTACTAATTCGTTAAGATCCAAAACTGACATTGTTTCGATTGTCTCAACAACTGACTTAAACTTTGCTGGGATTTGTAATTCTTCCATTGTAATAATTTTAATTTAAATAATAATATAACTAAACTGTCTTTTTCTTTGCGATTTGATCGAGTGCCATAACAAACCCTTGTATAGGTGAGTTGATAACATTAACGAACATTGCTTGAAGAGTTTTTTGTGAAGGGATGAGAGCTATTGCCATCATTTCTTCCTTTGACATAAACTTACCTTCGAATACTCCTCCTAGAATTGAGATGTTACCCTTGTATTTCTTTTGGAACTCATATACCTCACGTGCAGGTGCTATAAGATCTACTCCGTATGCAAGTCCAACCTCTCCTACTAGTTCTGGAAGTGTTCCTGTGAACTTCTTTCCATCAAGAACTTTTTTAGTAAGTGATTTCTTTGAAACAAAGAATCCTACCTTTTCGTCCTTAAGCTTTCTTCGTACTTGTGTAGTATCAGCTACATTCAATCCGTGAAAGTTAACAAAGACCATTGACTGTGCATCCTTAACTATACCTTCAAGTTTTTCAAGTATCTCTTTCTTCTCTACTTTTGTTCTTGCCATATAAATGTACTAATTTTGATAATACGACCTTTTAAGGTATTAGAGTATCTCGGAAGGTCTTAAGTGTTTGCCTTCTGTCTCTGACCTTATTGCAATCAATCTAACAGAATATAGGGTTATAGTCAATTTAGATCCTCTACATGCCCTATTAGTCCATCTATAGCCTTAATGGCTCGTTTGGTCTGTATATCCCCCATTCTACTATCCTTAAGCCTCTTGTTAATCAGCTTTTTAATAGCCTTTTCTGTCTTTTTGATACCTCTCTTCTCCATCAATCTAGTAATGTTGTCTAATCTATCAAGATATCTCTTTTCTTCAGATTTCTTGAGTTTAAGAGATATGATCATCTTACGTATTGATTCTATATATCCTGATATATCTTTAATTAATTCTGTTGAAGTAGATTTTAGATATGTATCAGTACGTCCAATAACATCAACTGTTCCATCTCCATCAGAATCAATGTTTAGAGAAGTGGAAGATGCAAATGAATCAATACTACCCAATACGAATTCTATATTGGTACTAGGTATAACTGGTAGCTCTGAGAACGTGGTCGAAGCAAGTACATTACCGTTTTGAGTTACTTCTGATTTGATAACGAAAGTACCAGTATCATTACCATTTAGAATGATATTACTATTAGTATCATATGGAACCATTATCATCTTCATGTTTCCAAAGTCACCGTAGAAACTACCGGGTATATCACTCTCTGAAAGACCGTAAGGTGAGTTCTCGATGAGTCCTGTATGATTGCCTTCTGCATCATATACATCTATATCTACTGGTGAATATATTTTAATTGTTAGGTACTTATCATCATCAACTGGTTCTGTATCCGAAAAGTATTTATCGTATGGTTTATCACCACTACTATTAGTTAGTGTATCAGCTATCTTTGATATGAGATCTTGTGACTCAAGAATATTTGCATGATTTACATTCCCTCTCCTATCCCTCTTTACATCCTTAATATTAAAGAATTTACTTGAACTTAAGTTAAGTGAATTACTATTGGTAAGTACCGTACCATCACCAGATATATCTAGTATAGGAACAAACGATACACCACATGACTTTGTGCAATGCTGTTCTTTCTCGTAAGTTATGCCACTTCCAGTTGGCAGACCCCAACCAAATATTGATGTGGTCTTAGTGGTACTTGCTGGTTTCCAATTATCTATATCTGAGTGTAGATTATTTGTTCTGCTAAGAAGTTTTGAGTTTAATGTCAGTGGGACATTAATATTGTTTGATAATAATTTTGAAAAACTGTTGTTCAAGAGGAAGTCCTTCATTCCACTAAGTGTTGAGATACTGGTATTGGTCTTGAATGTATCATTGATTATCTTAATTGGGTTAAGGTTGAAGTATCTCTCGTTTGGTAGGAGACCATAGACCCCTGGCATATTCTGAGATAGTTTTCTTGCTCCGTTTTGATCCATAATAGCTCCTAATGCTATTGATTGATTGTACCCATGTAGCATACTCATTAATGCTTGTGGTGTTCCAAGTTCAGGTACAGCGACAAATATTATTTGATCTAGTACATCGGATCTATTCATCTTCTCTAGTTTGTTTGCGATTACTTTGGTAAGTAATCCGCCATTGCTATGCGCTACTATGCTTACCTTACCTGTCTTTGAGTCTGACGCTAGATCAATTATCCTATTAACCACTTCGTCTGTAGCTACATCTCTTACATCCATTCTCCAGTCATATGGTATGGATATCCAACGTGTTATATATCCATCGTTAACCAAACCATTCATCTTGTCTACAAATGAACTATATATCTTCTTAACGAATGGGATGGTTTCTATAATATCCTTTGTGTATATTGTTTTATCAATACTTACTCCTTCACTGTTCATATATAGCTTTTCTATATCCTTACTTATGTTCGGTTCCCATAGTGTATTGGTACTTGTTCCAAGTATCCCCTTTTCATCCCTATACAACCTACTGGCCTCTAATCCTGGGATGAATACAATACTTGAGCAACATACAATATCTATTGCAGGATCATTTATCTTCCATGGTTCGGTATCGACTAAACCTACTGTCTCATTTTGATTAGGTCCGTCCTTACTTCCCCACCAGTTGTTCCTTGCATCAATTACATTTAATGTTTGATTCAATATTCCAGTATTTATACTCTCGAGTATTCTAGAGTTATGTATACTAATTATGTTTTGATTCTCATCTGATATTCCATATGTAGTATCTAGGGCATTCCCCAGGCCACCAACATCCAAGTCCTTATACATCATATGCATCGGATTAAAGATATATGATGATATAGCGTAGGTATTATGGAACAAGGTAGTTGATGCTATAGCTATATTACTTGCTCTTGCGGTAATGGCATTGAATGCATTGTTAATCTCCACCATCTCCACACTGCTGGTGCTATTATGGAAATCTATACCAGTACCTTCAAATATTGCATTTGATATATATGAGCTATTGTTTACTAAGTATATTGAATACAAATTTGTAAACTTTATAGGACTATCTTTTGTCCCAATAGCTTCAAAGTCTCCTTCGATGGTAAGTGAGTATGGATCTTCTTCGGTTGTTGTTGATACTATACTCACTCCTTCTAATATCTTGAGACTGTATCCGCTTGGTACATATATTGGCTCATTTAGGATATATGGACTACCTTCGCTATTCCACACCCAATCTTCTTTTACATCACTTGAGTACACATGCGTCTCTGCTTTTAATGTTGATGGTATTAACAGTAGTATCGTAATTAATATATATTTTTTAATCATATTTTTGTAAGTTATTAATAATATAGACATCATACAAAAGCGAGATGAAATCCGTATAAAATTTTGATAAAATCCGGATAAAATCGAGCATTACACAATTAAAAAATATAAAGTAAAACCACCTTTTGTATGGTGGCTCTACTTGGACTTAATTTAGACCTCTCTTTTTATTTTCCTTCAATAATTAATGCCTTTTGTGAATCTAATACTGAACTATACTGTCCTACAAAGAAAAGTAGGGCAAAACTAGCTGCAAGTATTAGGGTGAAGCCTAGTAGGAACTTAAAGAAATTTTGATCAAATGGGTTACGCATATTAGATTAGTTTGAATGTATTAATTGATTTAATTATAGCATCCTTCTTCTTGTCCCAAGATTCTGAATATACATCTACACCCAGGATATAGTAACTTGAGTCTGTAAGTATTATGTATGCTTTAGATGTAACATCCTTTTGTGTTGTTCTTCCAACATACTTAGAATCTAGAGCATAGAACTCCTTGTCCCCTATCTTCACTGTTGATGTTGAGATTATGTTATATCCTTCGATATCAAGCTTTAGCTGATCTGAAAGGAATACCATAAACTCATCTTTTCCCATAAAGTTAATTGCATTCTCAACTGGTTCAGTCCTATCAAATCTCTTAACAGCTATTGTGCTTTCTCCATCTCCAAACAATATATCTGATGTTGTAGTAGCATGAACATCTCTAATTACATCCCAACCCCAAGGAAGTTGAATCGAGTACTTAGATATGATATCCGTATGTGTTCTTTGTGTATTAAATACTGACAGAACTATTAAAACTACAACTGTGATCGTTATGATTGTTATTGATTTTATATTTTTCATATTTTAAATTTGTCTAAAGTTATATAGGTCTATTACTGGGAAATCCTTAATTGACTTATCAATATATTTAACTAAATCCTTACTTATATCTATATTAGGATTCAATTTTAACGCCATATCAGCATACTCTCGAGCTTGATCAAACCTCTTTGTGTATAGGTATGCAACAGACTTCATCCAATATGACTGTGGTGCTTGTGGTACCAACTTAATTGCATCATCCAAAACCGACTGAGCTTCACTTAATCGATCGATACCAAACAACCTCTGATATATTAACATATCAGCAAGATTTAACTTTGCTCTAAAGTGATTAGGATTCTTTACAACATACTGTCTGTAGTACTCTGTAAGTTGCTGAATCTCCTTACCGAGCATGGTAAATCTTTGCTTGTCATTTAGTATGCTTGGGTTACTTCCAATACCTTTCTTTAGATCTGTTGTCATTCTCCATAGGAATGAGTGTAGATCTACAGGTGATGATACTAGAGTTTTATATGCCTCCATTCTTCCTTCTGATGTTCCTACTGTCCTTACAACTCCATTTGAGTATTCTGAACGTATGAGAGGGATTAGACCGAATATCACTGAAGATATAACTGCGACTGAGGCTATACATAGAGATATATACTTATATACTCCACCTAGTTCAATTACATCGCTCTTGTTAAATTCTTCCGACTTAAATCTGGAGTATAGCGATACTGATAGCGAGAACATTAATGCAAGCATTATATAAGATACTGTCGTATCAAATGCAGTTTGAAGTTCTACGAAATGGACCGCAAAGTATGTAATTAATATTGAAGAAAGGATTCTATCTTCATTATTTTTTGTTCCAAGATATACCTTCAACATTGAAAATATTATCGCCAAATACACTGCAATATACAGTATTAGGCCGACAAAACCGTTATCTACTAGCTGATCGATTAGTACGTTATGTGCCCTATCAAACCATGCTTCTGCTCCATAACTATCCTGGAGTAACCTGTTATCATACTTTAATTCAAACACTCTTTCGAAGTTATCTGATCCCCATCCTAAGTATGGGTTCTCTGATATAACTTTTTCTGAAACCTCCCATACCAACGGCCTAGCTCCTGTTGCCTTGCTTAGATACAGATTTCTAAAGTATCCATCTGGTGACAGCAATGAGATTGAGAACAGACCAAGTAACACGATTCCTAATATAGATAACGTATATACTATTTTCTTTTTTACTCCTATCACCTTAATCTTTGAAATGTAGTATAGGGAGATAACTGAGAATATAGAAGCTAGTGTTAGATATGATGATGCCCTAGCTTCTCCGATTACACCATTTGAGAAATCACCTAAAAATATTGAGCTATTAATTATGTTTGGGTTAATGACAATAACAATCGGTAGTACATACATCCACCACTTTTTACTTTCTGATTTTAGAAGATAGTATGCAGATAACAGGAATGCTCCGAGTATATACATACCAGCAAACGATGAATTACCGAATGTAAATCCGTCTGACTCGTATCCCTTAAACAACCAACCAATACCCTCAGGACTTAGGAATGATAGCAGAGAGTATATTGCTGTTGATATTAATATTGTTAGTATTAGTCTGTCTTGTTTAGCCCTATCAACCAAAAGTATCCAGAGTGTATAAATATATACACCTAGATTAAGTAAATACCATATCCCAGATGTTCTTGTTGCCATTGACCAGAATGAGTTTGAGAAACTTTCACCTAAAGTAGCTGACACAATCATTAATACTAGGTAAGCAATGAGGGATATCAAGGCATATGACTTGGGTACTGGTATGCTATTTCTCTTGTTGAAAAAGTATGCAATCAACAATACAAGTGAGATTGATGAGAGGATAATTAGGTTTACAGATCTTGTAGATGAACCTGTATACAAGAAATATGTGTAGTTAATAAATGGAAATGTAGCAATGAAGAAATATATTAAGTATTCTATACTCTTTATATATACTGATGTTTTCTTTATTTGATTAAGCATTTGCTAATTATATGTCATGTGGGGAGGATTATAAAGAGATTCAGATATAACAAAAACCACCCATTTCTGGGTGGTTTTTGCTTATCCTACTGTTAAGTAAGATTTTCTAAGCTAATCCTAAGACTAGTTAAGAACTGCGTACTCTGTCTTGAATGAATCAAGCTCTGAAGAGTAAGTGTTGTCCATAGATGTGTCATCTGTAGTATCCCACTTAACTCCTGTAAGAGCTGTTCTGTACTGTCCTGAACCTGAAGCTGCAGATATTGGAACTGAAACAGATAGTGTGAATGTCTCTGATTGTCCTTCCTCAATCTCGTAGTTTCCTACTGATGTTAGAGTTGTATCAGTATTGTTTACAAGAGCACCTACAATCGTAACAGAAGTTGTAGCTGTTCCACCCTTATCAACTGAGTATGTAATACCAGCTGAAGTAGCAAGTGAAGAGATGTAAACTGTATCTCCGATAGCTGTAACCTTGTACTTGATTGTGAACAGTCCTACGTCATCGTTTGCTGATGTACCTGTAGTTGCACTTGTTGCTGTAGAAACTAGAGCCAAACCAATTCCGTTTGTTCTAAATTCCTGTGCATCTCCAACTGATGTTCCTGACTTCTCAGATGAATCTGATAGTTGATCTCCTTCCTTATTCTCAGCATCTAGGACATTTCTGTTTGAAGCTGTGAATGAAGCTGTTAGAGTATCTCCTTCGTCAAAATCTGTTGCTGTAACACCAGAGTTGTTTGTATCGTTGATGTCTGCAAGAACTGTGAATGTATATGTCTTTCCAGCTGTTAGATTTAGATCGAGGTTATCAAATGTAACTGATCCTGTCTGAACTGAGTTAAGACTAACAGTTTCACTGAACTCCTCACCGTCGATCTTTAGTGTAAGAGAACCTGTAACTGCAGCAATACTGTCTGCTGTTGTAGTTAGAGTAACTGGGAATGTATCTACTAGTACATCTGACTCACCTTCAACCTTTACCTTTCCAACTAGAAGAGTAACGTTGTCTGTATCTGATGTATCATCGATAACAATGATTCCTGCATCTGGTGATGAAGAATCTGTTGAGAACTTCAATTCAGTATTTGCTGTTGTAGCAAAACTTACGAATGAAAGCGCAACATTGTCTAGAGAACCTCCAAGATCTCCTGTGTCTGAATCTGTTGAAACAACACCTGAACCATCTTCGTATCTGATGTTGTTAATATCAACTGACCAAGCATCATTACTTCCAGAGATATCTCCAGAATCTAGATTACTAACAGCATCTACTGTTATGTAGAACTTCTCTGTTGCATCTGACTTAACTGTTGCGTTAGCAAGAGTGATTGTCTTTGAGTAAACACCACTATTATCCTTGTTGAAATCATCTGAACTAGATGAACCAACCTTCTTTGAACCCTGGTATACTGAAACTTCTTCAACATACTGATTCAATCTTGTTGATCCTGTGTTTGATGATCCATCAAATGTAATGTTGATAGACTTTAGAGCGATGTCTCCCTCCTTTGAAGCCTCAACTTCAAATCCTACAACCTTAACTTCAGTCTGTCCGTCTCCAACCTCCTCATTGTTGAACTGAGAAAGCTTGTTAACAGCTGAGATTGTTCCATCAGTACCTGCTAGAGCTCCTGTTGAAGGAGTAGCTGGTGCTGTTGTTCCAGGCTTAGCTGTACATGTGTATCCAACTGGGCATGATGCAGCTACTGGTGTTGAAGGAACTGATGTTCCGTTTAGAATACCTCTTGTAAGTGGTCCTACGAATCCTGTTGCAGGAAGTCCAACACTTGTCTGGTAAGCTACTACAGCTGCCTTTGTTTGAGCACCAAAGTATCCTGCTGAAGCTGCACCTGAACTAATTGAAGGAATTGCGAAACCTTTACTAATCAACCATGACTGAAGAGCAGATACGTCAGCTCCTGTACTACCTACTGTTAGGTTAGTATTGAATGCTGCGTTTGCTGTTGCACCGAAAGCTACTATTGCTAAAGCAACGATAGCTACTTTGAAAGTTTTTGACATAATAATATTTATAATTAAATAATTCTTTTCTCGGTTATTAATAATTTTGAGAAAGAAACTATTTGTACTAACGACTGATAAATTTAACTACTAATAAACTATTTCACCATTTCTTCATACATATAATTTTTGACTATATATATGAAGATTAGGCTATAAGGATTTAAGACTGAATTTCTGCAATTAACTAACCGAATCCGTAATAGAATTTCTGTGTGAAACTTGGGTATTTAATATTGTCAAAGACCGTTGCAGACTATTATATCTTGTTTCGTAATAATACTGCAAACTATATGTGGATAACCCCGTAATCAAACTGGTAATAACCACAGGACCATACTACACAAAATAGGGTCAAAAGTCAATGAAACAAGGACTATGGCTGGGCTAAGGAATAGGTACTCCAACGTCGCTCTCCGGCTCTCTTTACTACCCCCTCTTTAACCAAAGAAATGAGCTCTCTTTGAATAGTCTTTTCACTACAATCTTTAATTACCTTTGCGAAGTCTTTTATCGTCAAATTAGACTCCTTTTTAAGGAGGTTGAGGATATCATCTTTTCTAGTTGTTTGTCGTATGTTCTTATCACCCCCAACACTAGTATTCTTAGATACAGAAGATCCTGTAATCTTGCCAGTTCCAACCTGTCCTTTAACCTTAACTGATTCCAACTTATTACTATCATCAGTAGCAAAGAATTCATCAGACAATATGTATCCAGGCAGACTCTTCTCGCTCATCATTTGTTCCTTCTTAATATAATCAACAATAGATTGAATCTCATTAATTACGATCGTTGCATTCATATTAGATATCACAGAGGATATCAAACAAATATTCAAAAACGACAATAACTTATCGGATGTGGATAAGAATAACCTCAAAGCATGCTCCTTTTCGACAGCATAACTAGTATTCAACATCAAAGCACTTGAGACCAGGGCAATGCCCTCTTCTCTGATTTCCCACTTTATAGAATCACTGTCCTTTATCAAATCCGTTATTAAATAAAGGGCTGACGTGATTTTTTGAGCTTTTTGAATTATGAATTTTTCCATTGTCTTATATCAAAATATTGGTCCTTTATCTATGTCTTTTATGTCCTTTTAACTCAAAATCGTGTGTCTATTATATAAAAGACAAGACATAAAAGTAAAGCTTAAAATACCGTTACGACACGCTATAAAAATAAAACAATAGTGTGTTATGATTAATCAATATAAATATATTTTATGGCAAGCAAAAACAAACCTAAAGAAGAGATAAAGAAGAAAAAGAATGCTGAACCAGAGGAGGTGAAGAAGGAGACTATGCAGGCAGTATTTTCTATCGTCTTTTTTGTACTATCTCTTCTTTTCATTCTTGCGCCATTTAATCTAGCTGATCCGTTTGGTAAATACGTATATGAGTTTCTTAAGGAGTGGTTTGGGCTTGGATACTTCCTAATACCGATATCATTAATAATGACATCAGTTGCGTTCTTAAAGGGTGTTAAGGCAGACTTCAGAAAGTCTAAGTTTTTCGGCGTTTTTCTCTTCTTCTTTTCAGGTCTTGGTTTGATGCATTTGCTACTAGCACAAGAAGGTGGAGGTATTGTCGGTAAGTGGCTTACATACCCATTCATATCATTAGTAGATATATATGCTACAGCTGCAATACTGATCTCATGTATCGTAATTTCAGTTCTCATAACATTTGAGATGCACTTTACTCTAAACCATCTAAAGTTCTGGAATTGGTTCAAGAAGGAAGAAATTGATACTGAGGATGAGGAGAGTGAAGTAGAGTCAACACAGAAGATTGATAAGGCTGTGTCTGATGTTGAGAACAAGCTACAGAAGGAGCAGCTAAAGATTGCGGAACAGAATCAGAACAAAGGTAAGTCTGAGAAGATCAGTAAGGATGAGGAAGGAGATATCAAGATGGTATCTGCATACAACTTAGTACCATTCGTTCCACCACCATTAACCCTACTTGAGAAGGATAAGGGTAAGCCTGAAACTGGAGATATCAAGGCTAATGCAAATATCATTAAGCGTACTCTAGCGAACTTCGGTATTGATGTAGAGATGGATGAAATATCTATCGGACCATCAGTTACAAGATATTCTCTTAAGCCTGCGGAAGGAGTTAAGCTTTCAAAGATTGTAGGACTAAATAATGACCTAGCACTAGCTCTAGCAGCACACCCAATACGTATAGAAGCTCCAATTCCAGGCAAGTCACTGGTGGGTATTGAGATACCTAACACAACAAAGACAACTGTTGGTCTTGCTACCCTTCTTGGATCTGAAGAATATCAGGAATCAGAGAAGCCTCTACTCGTATCACTTGGAAAGGGTATTTCAGGTAAATCATTCTTTGCCAACCTAGCTAAAGCTCCCCACATGCTAATTGCTGGAGCAACAGGATCAGGTAAATCAGTAACAATACATGCAATTATCACCTCCCTACTATTTAGAAACTCTCCTGAGAATCTAAAATTCATCATGATCGACCCTAAGAGAGTTGAGTTGACCTTGTACAACAAGATCCCTCACCTATTAACTCCGGTTATTACAGATGCAAAGAAAGCTATTCTTGCTCTTAAGTGGGCAGCTAAAGAAATGAGTCGAAGATACGATATTCTAGAGAAGAATACTGTTCGTGATATAGACTCATACCATAAGACTGTACTATCACCAGCAATAGAGAGACAGAAGAAGAACAAGGATGAGGTAATGCCTGAGAGTATGCCATATATTGTTATCGTTCTAGACGAGCTTGCAGATATTATGCAGACATATCCTAGAGAACTAGAATCAGCTATCGTCCGTCTAGCACAGATGAGTCGTGCTATCGGTATACACTTGATCCTATCAACTCAGAGACCGAGTGTTAATGTTATTACAGGTCTAATCAAGGCCAACGTACCTACTCGTGTTGCTCTACAGGTGTCAGCACAGATAGATTCAAGAACAATTCTAGATACCGGAGGAGCTGAAAAACTTCTAGGAGCTGGAGACATGCTATACCTTGGAGGTGAGATGTCTAAACCTCAGAGATTACAATCTGCATATATATCTGAAGGTGAAGTGAAGAAGGTTGTAGGTTACCTATCAAATGCATACAAGGATGAGATTATGGGTGAGATTAACCTAGCTACTCCAGAAGCTGGTAAGGATTCAATATTTGAGGCTGGTTTTGATTCAGAAAATGAGGATGTTGGTGATGAGGATGAATTGCTAGGACAAGCTCGTGAGATTGTAATATCTAGTGGTAAAGCAAGTACATCATGGCTACAGAGAAAACTAGGTATTGGATATTCTAGAGCAGCGAAGCTAATAGACCTACTTGAGACAAAGGGTGTTGTTGGACCTGCTAATGGATCTAAACCTCGTGAAGTGTATGGAGTTGCTAGCCAAGAGGCTCCTAGTGGTGATATTTCAACTCCGAATCCTGAAATATAATGATTAATCGTGACGAGACAAAGAGAATTGTAAAGATTACTGTATTCGTATTAATTGCAACAGTGGTTGTATTGTATTCATTCTTCTCTTTTAGAGACTATATAGCTGGACCAGAGATATTGATAACGTACCCTGAGAATGGTTCGACTATATCGACTTCGACTGTAACCATACAAGGCCAGGCGATACACATACGAGACATAGAGCTTAACAAGAAACCTATTCTTCTAGACAAACAAGGTAACTTTACAAACACTATACTGTTACATCCCGGTTACAATGTTTCAGTAATTACTGCAAAAGATAAGTTTAATAGAACTACTGAATACAAATTAGAACTTGTCTATCAAGACGGAATTTAAATACTTGATATAATAATATCAGTACCCTCTCATTAATTTAATGAGCCATTATAATATTAATTAATAGAAATACTGTATATGACAAAAAAATCAAAGGAAAAGGTGAAGAAAACAGATGATGTTGTGGAAGTTGAAGAGAAAAAAGAGGTTAAAAGTATTGATCCAACTTTAAGTATTGGCTCTACTCTAGATGCTATACGTTCTAAATTTGGTGATGAGTCAATCATGAAGCTTGGTGACAAGCCAAAGGTTAATGTTAATGCCATACCAACAGGCTCTATAGGGCTTGATTCTGCTCTTGGAATAGGTGGAATGCCTCGTGGACGTATCATAGAGATATTTGGACCTGAATCATCAGGCAAGACTACTCTGTCACTCCATATCGTTGCAGAAGCACAGAAACTAGGTGGTATATGTGCCTTTATCGATGCTGAGCATGCACTAGACCCTGAGTATGCTAAGAGGCTTGGTGTTAAGACAGATGAACTCATCATCTCTCAACCTGAATCTGGAGAACAAGCTCTTGGTATTGTAGAGAGTCTTGTTAACTCTGGAAAGATGGATGTGATAGTTGTTGACTCAGTCGCTGCTCTAACACCTAAGGATGAGATTGAGGGTGATATGGGAGCTCACCATGTTGGTAAGCAAGCTAGACTAATGTCACAAGCACTTCGTAAGCTTACAAGTATTGTTGCTAAGTCAAAGACTGTGGTGATATTCATTAACCAGATACGTATGCAGATTGGTGTTATGTTTGGTAACCCAGAGACTACTCCTGGAGGAAAGGCTCTTAAGTTCTATACCTCTGTTCGTCTAGATATCCGTAGAATTGCTCAGATAAAGAAGGGTGAGGAGATAATGGGAGGAAGAGTTAGAGTTAAGGTGGTTAAGAACAAGGTTGCTGCTCCATTTAGACAGACAGAGTTTGATCTAATGTACAACGAAGGTATATCTCAAGAAGGAGAAATCATTGCTCTTGGAGAGAAGATGGCTATCATATCTAAGTCTGGTACTTCATATGCATATGGAGAAGTTAAGCTAGGACGTGGATATGATGCTACACGTCAATTCCTTAAGGAGAATGAATCTATTAGATCTGAGATACTTGGTAAGATCAGGGCTCAGCTTGCAGAAGTAAAATAATTGTGTAAGATAAGACCACTATGTCAATGTTAGAATATAATGAAATTGTAGAGCGAAAATATATTGTTCTTGATGGACAACCGTACGAAGTTGTTAGTTCACACGTATTCCGTAAGCAACAGAGAAAGCCTGTTAATGCTACTAAGTTGAAGAATCTAATTACTAAAAAAGTAACTGAGTATTCATTCCATGTATCAGAGAAGGTAGAGGAAGCTGAGATTGAGAGTAGAGAGATTAAGTACCTTTATGCTAATACAGCAAAGAAGGAATACTGGTTCTGTCTACCTACTGATCCTAGTAAGAGATTTAGCTTTACAGAGGATGAGATCGGTACTCAGATCAGGTTTATGAAGCTAAATGCTGTAATATCTCAACTACAATTTGGAGACAAAACTACTGGTTTTAAGGTTCCAATACTAGCTGAGCTTAAGGTTACAGAGGCTCCACCAAACATTAAGGGTGATAGTGCTACTGGAGGTAACAAGACTATCGTACTTGAGACAGGAGTTAGTATTAGTGCCCCACTATTCGTGATGGAAGGTGATGTTATACGAGTTAATACTGAAACTGGAGAGTATAAGGATAGAGTTGGTAAATAAATAAAAAGAGCGTGTAGTAATACACGCTCTTTTTATTTGTCTTATTTATCTAGCTACGTAAGGTAGTAGTCCCATGAATCGAGCTCTCTTAACAGCGATTGATAGCTGTCTTTGACTCTTAGCACTTACTCCTGACTTCTTACGACTGATCATACGAGCATGAGGATTAAGAAACTTCTTAAGTATCTCTGTATCCTTATAATCTATATGTCTTATATTGTTCTCTGAAAAGTAACACTGTTTGTTCATATTTTTGTTTTAATTAATAATTTTGACTAAAAAGGTATATCATCTGGGTTAATCTCTTCTTCTGGGTAATCGATGGTATCTGCTGGTGGAACATCCTTTTGTGTGTTATCTGGTACATCCTTAGTTGGTGCACTAGATACTCCGGCTGATCTACTTCCAAACTGTACTCTCTCTGCAATTATCTCGGTTCTGTACTTCTTCTGTCCATCTGGAGCATCCCATGATCTTGTCTGTATTCTACCGTCTATTAGGACATTAGAGCCTTTCTTCATGTATTGTCCAACAGTTTCAGCTTGTCTTCCGAATACCACTATATTGTGATAGTCAGCTGACTCTTGCTTTGCCCCATTCTTGTCCTTCCAAACTCTATTGGTCGCAACACTGAAAGAACAAACTTTTGATCCTCCTGGTAATGCTTTCATTTCTGGATCTCGTACGATATTACCTATGATAAGTGCTTTGTTTAAATACATATTTTTAGCGAATTAACGCAATAATTAGATTTGTAAACTACGCCTCTTTCACCATAGCATCTGCCTTCTCTACCTCTTCTACAGCAACTGCAGGAACTACCTCTGCAACTGAATCAGCTGTAACTTCTGGAGTTGGAATTGAAGATTTCTTTCCAAGATAAGTATTCTCCTTGATTGTGTTTATTACTAACATACGAAGCATGTTGATATTCTCTTCAAATGACTTCTTAACACTCTCTATCTCGTTTGATGTAAGTTCAAACTTATACCATCCGAAATATCCCTTATCGAATCTGTGGTTAGCAGGACCAATCTTCTTAACCATAGTGTAAGCTAGTGTTCTAAGTTCTGGTGCCTCCTCTCCGATAAATAGAGCTCCCTTCTTTGTAAGGATAGCCTTTAGCTTAGCTGCCTCATCAGCAACCTTCTCTTCAGGTATTGATGATACTAGTAAGTATCCAATCTCATACACCTGAGTTCTCTCTTCTTTCATATTGTCCTTCATTTCTTTATGCCTTTTCGGCAATAGTGACAGTAATTTACCCTAAGTAAAGCGTGACCCGTGCGAGTCAGGACTGTTCACATATTTAGTTGATAATTTGCACGTACACGCAGATTATCATAGAACCAACAAAAGTTCAAATGCCATGGTGATTGGCGTACTAACTGTATCAAAGGGAGATAAAATCCGTATAAAATTTTGATAAAATCTAAATGAAATTTTTATTTAGATTTTATTGACTTATATATCTAAATTGATATCATTATTAGTAATAATGTTTACGGTCATTGGGAGTTGCACTCCAAGTTGATATAATCGGCATTGTAGCTGATGGTAAACAATATCAAAGCCCCTTTATGGGGCTTTGTGCTATCTATCCCTCTTCATGATACTAAAAAAATGTTTTGGTCCTGACCTAATCTGTCTAACAAGAACTATTACCGTATCATTACCTACCTTGCCTGTGAATGACCAGAAATTGACTTCTTTATCCGCAATATTATTTTTATTATAGTCCTTAAATGATGAACTTGATCTCAAAATAGTTGGGGCGTATTTTATTAACTCAAACCTTATTATTTGTTCTTTCCTTTCTCTAAGCTTGTTACCTTTCCAAATTAAATGTCTAAAGCCTCTTTTTAAAAAGTAAACGTACTCGCCTCCAAGCGCTGGACATGGTACTGATCCAATATTCTTGTATTCACAGTAGTATTTATTAATTAGGTGATCGTGTAATAAGTCCTTCATTTACAAACAATATCAGACGAAGATAAAATCCGTATAAAATTTTGATAAAATCTAAATGAAATTTTTATTCGGATTTTATCTATATTTTAAACAATGTTTTAGCATTATTAACCAACTGTTCCCTAACCATACCCATATCCTCCCCTCTAATCTCTGCAATTTTGTTTACAACCTCTATAACGTAGCCAGGTTCATTTCTCTGACCTCTGTATGGTACTGGAGTAACGAATGGTGAGTCAGTCTCTGACATTATCATATTAAGTGGAATATTCTGTATTACCTCATCATAGTCACGAGTGAAGGTAATAACTCCGGTAAATGATATTTTGAAACCTAGATTAATGAATTCTTTAGCTTGTTCTAGCGAACCTGCAAAGAAATGCACATCTCCATGGACTTTCGCATGCTTCTTTAATGATGCAATTGCATCTCCATATGCATCTCCACCATTTACTCCATTTCTAATATGTAGCATTAATGGTTTGTTTACTTCATTAGCGATAGTTATATGCTTTTCAAATATTTCTCTCTGTCTATCAGTATCTGAGGTTTGCATATGGTAGTAATCAAATCCAGTTTCCCCTATCGCAACCACCTTCGGATGCTCGGCAAGTTTTCTGTATATATCGAAATCAAATACCTCCTTTGGATCATCAGCTGGGTGCAATCCTATGCAAGCCCATATATTCTCATTTTCCTCAGCAATCTTTATAGCCCTCTTAGAACTCTCTATATCCACCCCAACAACAATCATACCGACTCCTAGATCATTAGCTCTCTTAATTGTCTCTTGTATATCTAGATTGTATTCATCTAAGTTTAGATGACAATGTATATCAATATATTTCATACTACTTTCTCATAAATAGCGGTTTCTCTGGCATCTTACCTGACTTAATTCCCTGTTGTATTATGATTGATGACTCTGGAAGTATTGGCTCTAGTGCTTGTGCTATGTACCATATCGAAGCTAGGCAGAATGAGATCTGTTGCTTACCTTTCTCTACATCAGTCTTTACAGTCTTAAACGGCTGATATTCCTGTATGAACTTATCTACATCCTGTATATGACTCCAGATGTCATCACATACTCTATTTATCTCAAAGTTATTATATAGCTCTATATACTTATTAGTATCTAACGCTGGTGCTGCTTTTTCATCTAGAGTTACTCCATTACTCTCAGCCATCTTCATTACTCTACTAACTAGATTTCCAAGTCCGTTAGCTAGATGAGCATTGTATGCTTCCTTGAATCTCTCAATTGTAAATGGACTGTCTTCAAAAGGAGACACTTCTCTCAGAAGGAAGTATCTTAGTGCATCAGTACCATATTCCTTTATCACCTCTAGTGGACTTACAACGTTTCCAAGTGACTTACTCATCTTCACTCCTCCCTCTCCAGTAACAAAACCATCAATGACTATTTGTCTTGAGTTTGGTAATCCTGCAGCAATTAACATTGCCTGCCACATTGCACTCTGTTGTCTAAGGTTATCCTTACCACAATATTGAACTACATTTTCAGACTTAACCCACCAATCCTCAAATGATTGTTTGTTCTCTGGCCATCCTAGTGTAGATATATAGCTAACTAGAGCATCAAACCATACATACATTACATGTTCACTATCATCAGGTACTTCTACTCCCCATGGCATCTTACTCTTCAGTCTAGATATACTGAAGTCTTGTAATCCCCTTTCTACAAATGCTTTGATCTCATTGAATCTAAAGTCAGGAACTACTAACTTAGGATTGTTCTCGTACAACTTCAAAAGTGGTTTTTGTAATTCACTGAACTTGAAGAAATAGTTTTCTTCTTCAATCTCCTCGATTATCATAAGTGGGTGTATTGAACACTTACCCTCTACTAGTTCACTTTCAGTTTTCTCGAGCTCACATCCAACACAATACTTTATCTTGTAATTCTTCTTGTAGATATATCCGTTATCCTTACACAACTTCCAAAACTCTTGTGCAGCTTTTTTATGACGCTCGTCTGTAGTACGTATTACATTAATATCTTTTGAAAGACCTAATAGAGGTAAGAGTTCAACAAACTTAACAGCTAATCCATCAACATAGTCTTGAGGTGCTTGTCCTACTGCTTGAGCATTTCTGTATATCTTAATTCCATGTTCATCTGTACCAGTATTGAAGAATACATCATAACCTTGTAGTTTCTTTGTGCGAGCTATAACATCAGCACGAATGAATTCGATAGCGTGACCGAGATGAAGCTCAGCGTTTAGGTAAGGAAGTGTTGTTGTTATGTAATATCTTTTCATTATTTAAAAGTTAATAGCTTAGCAAATCGAGCTTCATCCTTGTATGGACCAATTATAGCCATATTTAGCTTTTCATCAACAAAGATATCACGAGCCACTTTCTTTATATCCTCCACAGTAACCTTCCTTATCTTATCAATCTCTGTCTGTGGTGTATCTATACTGCCCTTCAGTATTTGGTTTATAGCGCAATATTCAGCTCTTGAATCAGACGTTTCAAGTCCTAGGATGAATGATCCTGACATATAGTCCTTAACTCTGTTCAACTCTTCCTCTGTAATGTCTTCATTAACTATTTTCTTGCATTCTGATATCAAAGTAGATATCACTTCATCAATTCTTTTTGTATCTATTCCAGTAGATATAGCTAGTATACCGTGATCTGTATATGAGTCTTGATTTGCTCTTACATAGTATCCAACTCCCATTTCTTCTCTAAGTTTCTGGAACAAGCGAGAACTCATACCACCACCAAGAAGAGTAGCTAGTACTGATATTGTAGAGTCGTTAGTACTTCTTGCATCATATGATCTTACACCAAGTACTATATGAGCCTGATCTGTTTCTTTAAACTTCAAAACAATACGAGGACTACTCTGCTCCTCTATTACCTTAAGTTTTGGTTGGTTCTTTGAAGTTGAGATATTACTAAACTTCCCCTTTATCTTCTCAATCACTTCTTGTTCATTGAATGATCCAGAAACAACTACAGTAGTAGCTTCAGCTACGTAGTGCTCTTCGAGATACTTCTTAAAATCTTCTCTCTTAAAACTCTTTACTGTATCCTCTGTTCCTGCAACATTCCATCCAGCTGGTTGATCTCCATATACAAGACTTAGAAACACATCATGAATATGTCTGTGTGGTAGATCTTGATACATTCGTATTTCTTCGATAATTACTCCTTTCTCTTTCTCTATTTCCTTCTCGTTTAGTAATGGATCTAGATATATGTCTGACACAATATCTAGAGCACTATCAATCTTTTCTTTACTAACCTTTGCATAATATCCAGTATATTCTTGTCCTGTAAATGCATTGTAATGTGCTCCTAATGAATCCAGTTCTTTGGTTATATCCATAGCAGTAGGTCTTTTTGTAGTACCTTTAAACATCATGTGCTCCAAGAAGTGTGATAGCCCATTAGTATTCTTTGATTCGTACTTTGAGCCAGTCTCAACCATTACAAGTACAGTAACTGCAGGATTATCCTCCATTGGTACAGTAACTATCCTAAGTCCGTTATCTAGTCTTGTTTGGTTGAATTTCATAGCTTGATTCTAGCAGAATTGGGGGTAAAAGAAAAAGCCACCGACTGGGATTGTTAGTCAATCACTATTAGTAAATATAATTAAATATAGACCAAAGAGGCTGCTTTATGTTGTCACAGGTAAGATACTAACCACGCAGTATACGTTGATTGAAATATTCTACTAACTCCTCAATCTTTATCCTATCTTGTTTTCCAGTATCTCTGTTTCTAACAGTAACTCCCTCTCCCTTCTCGATTGTATCGAAGTCTACAGTAACACAATATGGTGTACCAATTTCATCTTGTCTTCTGTATCTCTTTCCTATGTTTCCGTTATCATCAAATACCACTCCTGAAATATCTTTCTTTAGTAATTGATATACCTCCTTTGCCTTTTCAACTAGAGCTGGTTTGTTCTTAAGTAGAGGAAATACTGCAACCTTAACAGGTGCAACCTTTGGGGAAAACTTTAGATATACTCTTGTCTCACCATCGATAACATCTTCAGTGTATGCATCTGATAGCACAGCAAGTACTGTTCTCTCTACTCCAAATGATGGCTCTATACAGTGTGGTATATATCTCTCTTTTGTCTCCTCATCATAGTATGACAAATCTACCTTACTTGCTTCAGCATGTGCCTTAAGATCGAAATCTGTTCTGTATGCAAGTCCGTATAGCTCCTTCTTACCGAAAGGAAAATCAAATTCGAAGTCTATTGTACGCTTTGAATAGTGGGCGCGGTCTCCGTCTGGTATCTCAAGCTCATGTACATGACTCTTGTCCAAACCGATATCATTAGTAAAGCTATGAATCTCTTTTACGAAATCTTCAAATGTTTGTTTCCACTCTGTAGGCTTAACAAAATACTCAATTTCCATCTGCTCAAATTCTCTTGAACGGAATATGAAGTCTCTTGGAGCAATTTCATTTCTAAATGCCTTACCTATCTGAGCTAGACCGAAAGGAAGTGTTGGGTGAATGCTGTCTAATACGTTCTTAAAGTTAACAAACATACCCTGTGCTGTCTCAGGTCTTAGATATGATATTGAATCATCATTCTCAAGTGGTCCTACACTTGTCTTAAACATCATATTGAATTGTCTTGCTTCTCCTAGTTGGCCTTCGCAATCAGGACACTTCTTAGGATCTTCTAATTGGTCTGCACGGAATCTATGCTTACACTTCTTACACTCAACCAAAGGATCAGAGAATCCTCCTACGTGACCACTAGCCTTCCATACATTCTGATTCATTAGAATAGCTGCATCTACTCCATAGATATCTGATCTATCCTTCACGAATCTCTTCCACCACAAAGCTTTAATATTGTTCTTAAGTTCTAGTCCAAAATGAGCAAAGTCCCATGTACCAGCTAAACCACCATATACTTCAGATCCTTGGAATATAAATCCACGTCTCTTGCATAGTGATATTATTTTCTCCATTTTTGTCTCTTCTTTTGCCATAATTGTTATTGTATTACCCTATCATCTCCGTCCTTAAAACTCGAATCTGTACTAAATCTTGTATTCAATGTACCAAGATTACTCTTTAATGACTCACCTGTAAAGTCATCGATTGCTGTTAGGTATGACTGCTCTACGAGTATTGGACTTGAGCCAATCTGCGTAACACTTGGATTTAGACCTACTTGGAATGATACCTGCTTCCTCTTGTTTGTTCCTGCGGTGTTAGTTCCGATACTTCCTGCATTCCATATGATCTCTCCTCTTACAGAATCATATGATATATCCTCATCGTTTGGACTTATCTTGTCCATCCACTTTACATATGGTGGTAGACTTGATTTTACTTCAATACTATTTGCACTGTTTACTGTATTATCAATTGTCCAAACAACTGTGTATGTAGTTAACTGATCAGCTTTTGGTGGAACAGGCCCTGTATTTGTAAATGGACCTGATGAACGTAATACCTGTCCTCCAAATGCAATATCTGATGATACTTTTACATTCCTTCTTGCTGTTGAGACAATCTTCTCTGGCACATTAGATTCTGAATTTCTCTTTCCACTAATACTTACATCAAACTTTAGATCTGGATTTGTAATTGCTTTCTGTGAGCTACTCATGTCTCTAGGTGTTATTGAAAAACTTACTCTTCCACTACCCCCCGCTTCTATATTACTTAAATCTTTAGTCGTAATACTATTCCACACTATCTCATTGTTTAATGATCTATATAGTCCGTCATCACTTGATAC
>JBIIIW010000013.1:0-18126 GCA_044234345.1 Minisyncoccia bacterium | reverse complement strand
TCTACGTTAGGATCTAATACTTTATCATTTAACTTTTGAGAAAGATTTATCATGCACTAATTATAGCACAGGGTTAATTGATAGTAAGTTTTAAACCTAGTTCAGTTGTAATTTTCTGCAGGAAAGACAGAGTAGGATTAGTTCTTCCTGATTCAAAACGTGCTAGTGCTGACTGAGCAATACCTAGCTTCTTAGCTAACTGTCTTTGTGTTAGCTTCTTATCTATACGTGCCATAATCAAAGCTTCATATATTTTAAATTCCACCTCGAGATTATCGTAGGCTTGTTTGTACCCTGTCTTCTTTAATTGTTCTCGTTCGAATTGCTCGAAGGTTTTCATAGTTAATATGATAACATATATGTTATACTATGCAAGTGACTTAATTTCTTTCTGAGTGTTACGTGCATATTTGATGTCACGTATATTGATCTTCCATACTTTTTTGATGAAGCCATGTATAAGATATGCTTTGTTATTATGAAAGACATAGAGTATCCTTATATTACTTCTACCAACTATTCTTAATTCAAACAGTCCGTTACCTAAACTCTTAGAATCAGGCATACTAATTTTATTACCAAATTTCTTTAGTAGGTTAATCGTTTTAAGTACTCTTAACACAGAATCTTTATCCAGACTATCAATAAATTTCTCTAGTTTTGTATTCCATATAACTATCTCCATGGAATAACTCTAGCAGTCGAGATATATATGTAAAGTGTATAACTGAAAAGACCACTTTATCAGAATTTTATCGCACTTATGGTGTAATATTTATTCCCAGTGCTTTTCTTGCTATCGATATCTCCTCATCAGTTGTCGGTGGTTTACCATGCCACTCATACTTCTTTTCGAAGCTCGGTATACCCTTACTTGATATTGTATTAGCTATAATCACAGAAGGCCTATCAAACACCGACATAGCTTGAGTCCAAGCTTCGTCTATAGCTCTAAATGAGTGTCCATCTATCTCTTGTACATGCCAATTGAATGACCTCCACTTATCTGCAAGCGGATTAAGTGGCATTATATCCTCTGTATATCCGTCTATCTGGATATTGTTTCTATCTACTATCACAGTTAAGTTTTGTACCTTCTCCTTACCCGCCATCATTATAGCTTCCCAGTTCTGCCCTTCATCTAATTCTCCGTCTCCAACTAGACATACAAACTGCATACTAGATGTCTTACCCATATCCACTCTATTAGCTAGTGCCATACCTAATGTTTGTGATATTCCTGATCCTAATGGACCCGATGAGTTCTCAAGTATGTTCAGGAATTCTCTGTGTGGATGTCCTTGTAGTCTAGACTTAAATTTTCTTAATGTTTTAAGTTCAGATACAGGGAAATATCCTGCATGTGCAAGTGTTGCATATAGTACTGGGCATATATGTCCATTTGAGAGTATTAGTCTGTCTCTGTAGGCCCAACTTGGGTTCTTGGGATCATGCTTTAGTGCATGGAAGTATAGGTAGGAGAAAATATCTGCCATGTCGAGTGGACCTGCAGTATGTCCTGACTTTGCCTCAATTAGCATTTCGATTATAGATTGTCGAATGTAATATGCTTTTTCAAAAAGTAGTTTTGCTTTTTCGTCTGTTAGTGGTTCTATGGGCATTTAGACATATTATAGCACCTATATCGTTCTAAATTGCTCCAAACTATCCACAATATCATCGCTATTGAATATCGCTGAACCAGCCACTAGTCTAGCTACCCCTGCATTTTTAAGTTCTTCTGCATTATCCATACTCACTCCTCCATCAATCTGTATTGTTATGTCTGGATACAATTCTTTAACTTTTTTAATTATATCGAAAGTAGCATTTTCGAATCTTGAACCCTGAAATCCTGGCTTACGTATACCCATTATCTGAACAAACTGTATCTTATTAATATATTTAGCCAAATCTTCAATGTTATCAGCACTAGATACTGCAATACCAACCTCTACAAGACCATTAAGTACATCTATTACTGGATTTAAGTCTTTAGAACTACCTAGATGCAGCACCATTCTCTCCGCTCCAGCTGATAGCCACTTACGTGCATCGTCTTCTGTTGGGTTCTCTATCATTAAATCAAACTCATAGTTTACCGTCTCCCAAAACGGCATACCTCTCTCTTCTTTAAGTATTGCTTCAAAGTCTGGATCCTGTTTCCAATATGGCCAAGTTATTGTAGGCACGTATTTACCATCACAAATATCCACTTGAACTAGACTAGCGATACCGTTTATAGCTTCAGTTTTTTCCTCAAGTTCCTTAAAATTCTTAGGTAGTATTGCTGGTATTATCTCCATGTTATTCTATTGCATCTAGCATCTCATTACGCTTTATATGTCTCTCATCATTACTAAATGGTGTTGATATCCATAACTTTACAGCGAGCTTAGCTTCTTCTTCGTCTACAAATGCTGCAGCGATTGATAGGACGTTAGCATTGTTATGCTCTCTCGATAGCCTTACTATCTCTAGATTCTTTCCATGATATACAGCTGCACGTACTCCAGGTAGACGATTACATATTATAGCTTCTCCATTTCCACTCTTACCAAAGACTATAGCCTTAGTATCACTTGAATCATTAAGTATCCTCATAGCTACTGGTAGCATGATTTCTGGATAATTATCGTCAGGTACTAGGGTATGTGCACCCATGTCTTCTACAGTAAAGCCTTCGTTTACTAGAAAGTCTTTAATTGAGTTCTTTAATGTAAAACCGGCATGGTCTGAAGCAAGTAATATTTTCATAGGGATATTATATACCTTTGTGGTGATGGTGCAAATTAAAATACTTAATACTCATTTAATGTCATTTTGTGACCATGAACTCAAGTTTATTACTCTCCTTACCCCAAGGTGCTGTGTATAATGTATATATACCAGGAGTTATCTTCATATACTCTGGACAAGGAAGTCCTGAATAGCTTGTATCCTTTTTACAAACCCTATCCTCAATTTTTACTTTAATTAAATTGTAGTTTTTAGGATTAGCTTGTGTATCAAATAGAATACCCTTCTCTCCTTTTTCACTTACTATCCAAGCGTTCAAATCAGACTCGAAACCAGGAAAATTACTTCCTTTCAATTCAATTACAGATCCAACTGGTCCTGATGTTGGTGAAATGGATGTAATTACTGGTGTCTTTATGCCATCGTTTGCAAACGTAGAAGAGTTAAGCTTAAATGTAGATAACATTTTCTCTAAAACAACACTAAGTTCCTCGTTGTTTGTTGTCAGTTCAATATACTTTTGAGGAAATGTCGCTAGACATTTTGTTCTATACCATAAATTATTAGAGGTATTCTTAGTCCAAGGTATATCCTTACACTCAAATGACTTTGCAGATATATCGGAGCCTTGTGATTCGAATACACCCAGAACAAATTCTCCGTCCCCATTAGGAGCTGTTATTTGTAGAATAACTCCTTCTGATGGGTTCTCTTTAAAGATCCAGGTGCTTGGATAGCTAAAACTATACTTATCGTTAGTATATGTTTTATAGTCAGAAGTAGTGGTGTCAGGCGCTTCGTTTATCAGTATATCTCCGGTTACATCGTGTCCGTACTCACTAAGGTCCTTCTCTGATTCTAGAGTACTGACGACTGAAGTCTTAACCTCGAAATTAAAAACCATCCAAATAACTGCTGATAGTGCGATAATTAATAGTATTATTTTTATAATTAATTTATATGATTCTTTTTTCATATAGTACATTCTAACATGTATATTGTTTAGGTCGTTCTAGAAAGTTCTTTACCGTAACTAAAGAAATCCGAGGTAAACATCTTTATATGTAAAAAATAGGTATAAGAAATAATATATAGCTAATAGGTCTAGAATTAACCAGAATATTTTTGTTAATACATAAGTAGAATCATATTTCCCACCTTTTACCTTAAATTCCTTGAGTGAATAAATTATATTTATAGGAACATATAACAACATAGCAATGAGTAATACTATAAATCCCCAGACAAATGGTGCTGGTGGTAAGTCGCCTCCTGTGCCGGTACCCATGTAGAAAAACATGCTAATAGAAATTGTAAGGGCCCAGATTGCTAGACTTAATGCTATATAGTTCTTTTTCCACCCAGCTACATCGTTCCAGTTCATATTAAATTTAAATTTAGCTTATAATAATCTCCCAGCCTGCACTACATGTCTCACCAACGTATTCGTATAACCAATCTCGTTATCATACCAAGCCAATACCTTAACAAGATTACCTCCAACAACTCTAGTAAACGCCAAATCTGCAATTGATGCATGAGGATTACCCTTTATATCTGAAGAAACCAGATCCTCCTCTGTAACTGTAAATATTCCTTTCCATCTTGGATCATTTGATGCTTTCTTCAATATCTCATTCACTTCCTCAGTTGTAGTATTCTTCTTTGAAATGAATGTAATATCTACAATAGATCCAGATACTACTGGAACTCTGATTGATATACCATCAAATAGTCCTTGTAGGTTAGTCATTATCTTTGTAACCGCAATAGCAGCTCCGGTTGATGAAGGAACAATGTTTTGTGCTGCAGCTCTTCCCTCTCTCATATCCTTCTTACTTGGTCCATCAACAATTGACTGACTAGCAGTATATGCATGAACTGTATTTAATAGTGCCTTCTCAACCCCTACAGCTTCATCTAGTATTGCAAGAAGTGGACTACCTGCATTTGTAGTACAACTAGCATTAGATGAGATCTGGCATGATGATAGCTTGTCTTCATTCATTGCCATGAGCACTGTCTCTCCCTTAACGACTGACATATTGTCATCCTTTATCGGAGCTGTTACCACAACTCTCTTAGCACCAGCAACAATATGAGCTTGTGCCTTGTCGCTTGAAGTGAATAGTCCTGTAGATTCTACAACAATATCGATATCAAGTTCCTTCCATGGAAGCTTAGTTGGATCCTTCTCACTTATATACTTAACTCCGCCTAGAGTATGCTTTGATTGTCCATATACTGAGTCGTACTTAAGCAAATATTCTACATTCTCCTTAGATGTAAGGTCATTAACAGCAACTACTTCCAATTCTGGACTCTCCTTAGCTAATTTATAGAAAGCTCTACCAATTCTACCGAAACCATTTATAGCAACTTTTATTTTTTTCATGTGTATATTATATGGCATTTGGAGTATAATGAGAAGCAATGGACACAAAAAAAGACATAGTCATCATTGGAGGAGGTTTCGGAGGTGTATACACTGCCCTGTATCTCAGTAAGAAGTTTAAGAACTGTGATGTTAACGTAACAGTGATTAATAGGACTAACTATTTTCTCTTTACTCCACTACTACACGAGGTTGCAACTGGAGGTCTAACTCCGGACAGTATCACTGAATCTATACGAGAAGTATTTAGAGGGACTTGCGTTAATATAGTGGAAGATATCGCTATATCAGTTGATAGCAAGGAGAAGACAGTTACAACTACTAAAAGTGTATTTAAATATGACTATCTAGTCATTGGAACTGGAGCTGAAACAAACTATTTCAATACTGAAGGTGCAAAAGAGCATTGTTTTACTCTTAAGAATCTTGAGGATGCTATATCTATACGTAATCATGTTATCGAAACTATCGACTTGGCAGTTAATACTAATAACAAAGAATTACTAGTAGCTACCGTTGTTGGTGCGGGTCCTACTGGAGTTGAGCTATCTACTGAATTACATGAATTTATGCAGCTCATCATCACCTCATACTACAGAAATTCAGGATTTACCAAACATGATGTTAAGGTTAACTTAATTACCACAACTCCTGATGTGATATCACAGTTTCCTCAAAGTATGAGAGATATTGCTATGGTAGAGCTTAAGAAGAAAGGTATTAATGTAATTACAAATACCTTAGTAACTAAGGTTGAGCCAAATTTAATCACTTACAAAGACGGTAATAGCTTGAAGTCACACACGATAGTGTGGGTAGCTGGAGTTATGCCATCAGTATCAAGAATTACAGGTATACAACCAGGTGTTAAGGGTAGAATTGATACTAATGAGTATTTACAGCATGTAAGTGATCCTAGTATATTTGCATTAGGTGATTCTGCTGGTACGTCTCCAATGCTCGCACAAGTTGCAGTACAGCAAGCTAAGGTAGTTGCAAACAATATATGCAACCTCATTAATGGAGATACTGAATTAACTAAGTTTGAATTCAAACAAAAAGGGCTACTTATCTCAATTGGTCAGTGGTATGCAATCGGTAACTTCTTTGGTTTTACGTTTAAGGGAAGGATAATGTGGTGGGTATGGAGAACGGTATATCTATTCAACTTCATGTCATGGAAGAAGAGATTTGAGATTGCTTATGAATGGACTGTAAACCTTTTCTATCCGAGAGAGATTACGAGGGTAAAGTAATTTACAAAATAAAAACCGCTGGGCAAGCCATGCGGTCACTGAGGTGGTTATTCGTCGTCTAGGCCGTCGAGCAGCCTCATTCTGTTAAGATACTGATGTCTTTCGTATAATGCATCGATCGTTATCCTTGGTTCAAGAGGGTATTTGATTCCCTCTACCTCAAGATAAATAATATCTTCATTATCCTCAAAGCACTCGGAACAGAATGGTTGGGTTATCACGAAGCCATGTTCAATGTAGAACTTGGATTCGATATCCCCAAAGACAAGACACCAACTCTTAATATCCTCGTCATTACAATTATGAAGAACTACTTCTATATCTCCTCCCACTACCGTAATCATTTCGATGAATACGTCTTTATTCATTTCTCCAACACCTGACACATTTGTCGGAAAAATTAGAATTCTGCCTGCGTAGCTCAAGAAGCTTAATACGGATTTTGCTTTCATAACTTTTATTTGTTGCGTCTACCAATCCTCTCTCTCACTTTGAGAGTTTGTAGGTTTGGCAAGTCAACAAATAAAATATTAGGCAAAATTTAAATCTTTCACAATCATATCACATTCATGATATTTGTCAATATATATTGAATAGTATACTTGACTATAACATATATTATGTTATAGTGTTAAAGGATATAAGTCTTAGTTTGAGGCTTAATCTCACTGCACACCACAACAAACTTAACTAGTTATGAACCCCAACGAATATAGGATAACAGCCCCCCGTCCATATCATGTAGGCTGGTTTCGTCGCCTCAGATCATCCCGCCTAAAATTTGATGAGCGTAATGATGCACTCGTCAGAGTCTTCCATATCGGTGAAATAGGCTGTGTCGCTGTTGCCACCTCACCAGTGATCCCAGAGGATTACAGGTTTGAGTTCTCTGACAGTTTTAGTGGATCAATTCAAAGGCTGGCCTACAGTTTGGCTAGCCAGTTTGGACCCAAGGACGCAAGCCTATCACCCTTCAATCTCACCAGAATCGATGTGGCGAGGTATAGCCTAGTGAAAGCGGAGTTTACCTACAAGCCTGGCGAGTTACACGAGATGGAAAGAGCCAGGGCTGAAGGGCGTGAGTTCGATCATCAACACGATCTGGTTCACATCTCAAAAGTCAACCTAATTCCGACCGAGCGCCCGAAGCTTTTTAATAGGCCACCCGAGGATGTTGTGAATGTTCTCGATAGCCTACGTCTTGCCTAGAGTGGCAAGTTCAGCCCCAAGTCTTGGTGTATCACCAAGAGGAGGGGCTTTTTTGTGAATGACAAAACAGAAAGAGCCCTCTCGGGCTCCTTCTGCTTAATATATTTAATTAATACCCCATCTCCTCCTTCGGCTGTACCGCCTCTACCATTCTCTGCTTTGGACTTCCAGCAAATCCTGAACCTGCTGGGATTAGACGTCCTATGATAACGTTTTCCATTAGACCAACTAGATCGTCCTCACTTCCGCGAACAGCTGAGTTAATAAGTACTCTTGTTGTGTGCTGGAATGAAGCTGCTGATAGGAAACTCTTACGTGATAGAGAAACTTCTGTGATACCCATAACTACTGGCTCTGCCTTAGCCGGAGATCCTCCATTTGCCTTAGCTGCAGCATTCTCTTCTTGTAGCTGTAGATCATCAACAATTGTTCCCTCTGCAAGATTTGTATCTCCTGAATTTGTAACCTTTCTTCTTGAGAACATCTGCTTAACGATAATTTCAATATGCTTACGAGCAACTGTTTCTCCCTGTAGTTCGTAAATCTTACCAACTTCTGAGATAACATAGTTCTTAGCATTTTCTGCTCCAGCATACTCAAACTTCTCATCAATATCTGCAGATCCATCTGTAATGATGTCTCCCTTTGTTACTTTGTCTCCAACCTTAACGAATGGTACACGCTTGTTGTTGTATAGGTATTCAACTTCACTTGCCTTTCCACTCTTTGATCTATCCTCTAGATCTGGAAGGATTCTAATAACCTTCTCTTTTCCAAGATCCTTAACTTCTGTAACAGTACCAGTAACTGTAGCAACTACAGCTGGGTTCTTAGGACGTCTCTTCTCAAAGATTTCCTCAACACGTGGAAGACCTTGAGTGATGTCTCCTCCAACTGACGCTGTACCTCCGGCGTGGAATGTACGCATTGTTAGCTGTGTTCCTGGCTCTCCGATAGCTTGTCCTGCAACTGTTCCAATAGCTTCTCCAAGTTCAACAATCTTGTTGTTACCTAGATCAACTCCGTAACATTGAGCACATACTCCCTGTAGACTCTTACATGATAGCGGTGATCTTACATTAACTGATGTAATACCTGCATCCTCAATCTTAAGAGCTTCAAGCTTTGTAAGTAGGTGATTCTTCTTGAACATTACATTTCCATCCTTGTCAGATATATCCTCAGCAAGAACACGTCCTCTGATAGTCTTTGAAAGTGGAATATTGATTCCTGAAGCTGTCTGCTTAACAACTGTAATGAAATCCTTTGTACCACAATCATCTTCATTAACCATAACATCCTGAGCAACAACGAATAGCTTTCTTGTTAGGTATCCAGCCTTAGCTGTGTTTAGAGCTGTATCTGTTAGACCCTTTCTTGATCCGTGTGTAGTAATGAAGTACTCAATTGGAGTTAGACCCTCCTTTGAACATGATAGAATTGGGAACTCAATTGTCTCTCCTGATGTAGAAGCGATAAGTCCCTTCATACCTGCCATCTGTGTGATCTGTGAGTATGATCCTCTGGCTCCAGAGTTAACCATATCGTAAACAGAACCCATACGATCTAGAGATGCTGGAATTAGCTTCTCTACATCACTCTTAGCCTTGTGCCATATCTCAACATTCTTTCTTAGTCTCTCTTCATCTGTTAGTAGTCCATCACCGAATTGTGACATAACTTCTTCAGACTTAGCTTTCGCGCCTGCGATAACTGCCTTCTTTCCTTCAGGAATAACTACATCGTCGATACCCCATGTTGTACCAGAATGTGTAGCATACTTGAATCCGAACTTCTTGATTCCATCAAGTATCTCAGGAATCTTAGCAACTCCGTGTGAGATGATTAGTTCATCAATAATTCCTGATAGCTTCTTACGATCAATTTCTTTGTTTATAAATGGATAGTCTGAAGGAAGCATGTTGTTGAACAGTATTCTTCCAACTGTTGTCTCAAATACCTTTCCATCAAATTCCTTGAACTTTACTCCGTCTCCTGGAAGTACCTTTATCTTACTTCTGTAAGTAACTATTCCATAGTTATGAGCAACTAGAGCTGCTTCTGGACTCTCAAATATCTTACCTTCTCCAACTTCTCCTTCAACCATTTTTGTAACCCAGAAACATCCAAGTACGATATCAAGTAGCTTAGCTACAACTGTAGGATCTCCGTTTCCTGGCTTTAGAATGTTCTTGTTAGAAGCCATGATCTCACGTGCTTCTGTTTGAGCCTCAACTCCAAGTGGAACGTGAACGGCCATCTGGTCTCCATCGAAGTCAGCGTTGAAAGCTGTACATACAAGTGGGTGAACTTGGATAGCGTTACCTTCGATTAGAGTAGGTCTAAAAGCCTGGATACCTAGTCTGTGTAGAGTAGGAGCACGGTTTAGTAGAACGTACTTACCTGCAATAACTTCTTCTAGAATTTCCCAAACTTCTTTAGCTCCTTCATCGATTAGCTTACCAGCTCCACGGATGTTGAATGCTAATTCTCTCTTTAGTAGTCCTGAGATAACGAAAGGACGGAATAGCTCTAGAGCCATGTGCTTTGGAAGTCCACATTGATCAAGTGCTAGTTCAGGTCCTACAACGATTACAGAACGTCCTGAGTAGTCCACACGCTTTCCTAGTAGGTTCTGACGGAATAGTCCTCTCTTACTCTTCAAGTTGTCTGATAGAGACTTTAGAGCGCGCTTCTGAGCTTGTATTGCAGCTGCACCTGTAGCAGCTCCATGACGGATTGAGTTATCAATCAATGCATCAACAGCTTCTTGTAGAATTCTCTTTTCGTTTCTTAGGATAACGTCTGGAGCATCAATTTCCTTTAGCTTTAATAGACGGTTATTTCTGTTAATAACTCTTCGGTATAGGTCGTTAACATCTGATGTAGCATAACGTCCTCCATCTAGAGCAACCATAGGTCTAAGTGCTGGTGGAATAACTGGAATTCTTGTAAGGAACATCCACTCTGGACGTGTACCTGACTTAATCATTGATTTTATCAATGAAATTCTCTTGTTAATCTTCTCACGATCAAGTGTACCTGCCTTAGCTAGTTCAGCTTCTAGTACTTCATTTAGTTTAACTAGATCTGTCTTCTTTAGGATATCAAATATTGCTTCAGCTCCGATACCAGCTTCGAATAGTGAACCGTACTTCATTGAGTACTTATGGTATTGAACCTCATCCATAACGAATCCTGGTTCAAGACTCTCAATCTCTCTTCTTGCTGTCATTACAAGTTCCTTTAGGGCTTCCTTTGTCTTGTCATCATTTGCAGCCTTAACCTTTGTCTTGAATTCTGAATCTAGTTCCTTTAGGAATGAGTCCTTCTCATTCTGATGTATCTTTGTAACTATGTATCCTGCGAAATATACTACTTTCTCTAGGTCTGCTGTAGTCATTCCAAGTACTAGTCCAATACGTGATGGCATTGAACGTAGGAACCAAATATGAGATACGGGTGTAGCAAGCTCGATGTGTCCCATTCTCTCACGGCGAACTATAGAACGAGTAAGTTCCACTCCACATTTTTCACAAGTAATACCCTTGTATCTGATACCACGATACTTTCCGCAGTAACATTCATAGTCCTTGTCTGGACCGAAGATTTTTTCATCGAATAGTCCACTCTTTTCAGAACGTTGTGTACGGTAGTTGATTGTCTCAGGCTTTGTAATCTCACCAAATGACCATTCAAGTATCTTCTCAGGAGAAGCAACTCCGAGCTTTACTGCATCGAAATCTTGCGGATCATTCATTTTTTTATTTATGTTTTTTTCCATATGATTATATTTAATTATGATTGCAATTACTCTGTCTCCTCCTCAGTATGACCTTTTTTGATAAGCTCAACATCAAGTGCAAGTCCACGTAGTGACTTTAGAAGTACGTTAAATGATGCAGGAAGATTTGGTTGTTTCAATCCTTCTCCCTTAACTATTGAATCGAATGCCTGAGAACGACCCTGAATATCATCAGACTTAATTGTTAGTATTTCACGTAGTGTATATGCTGCTCCGTGACCTAGAAGTGCCCACACTTCCATTTCTCCGAATCTCTGTCCTCCACCCTGAGCCTTACCTCCAAGTGGCTGTTGTGTGATTAGTGAGTATGGTCCGATTGAACGCATGTGTATCTTGTCTTCAACCATGTGGTGAAGTTTTAGGATGTACATGTATCCAACTGCAATTGGCTGATCGAACTTCTCTCCTGTTCGTCCATCTCGAAGTGTCATCTTACCTGATGCATCAAATCCTGCCTTTACAAGTTCTTCCTTGATCTCAACATCTGTAGCTCCTGTGAATGGTGGAACGATAGCTTGGTATCCAAGAGTATGTGCAGCTAGTCCAAGGTGTAGCTCTAATATCTGTCCTAGGTTCATACGTGAAGGCACTCCAAGTGGTGTAAGGATTACATCAACAGGTGTTCCATCTTCCATATGTGGCATATCTTCTTCTGGAAGGATTCTTGAAATAACTCCCTTGTTTCCGTGACGTCCAGCAAGTTTGTCTCCTACTGATATGTTTCTAAGCTCAGCAACCTCAATGTATATTTTCTTTATAATCCCTGACTCTAGTTTGTCTCCTCTGTCTCTTGAGAAGATCTTTACAGAGATAACACGACCTCGGTTTCCTCCTTCCATTCTCTTTGATGTATCTTTAACATCACGAGCTTTCTCTCCGAAGATTGATCTAAGTAGTCTCTCTTCAGGTGTAAGTTGAGTCTCTCCCTTTGGTGAAATCTTACCAACTAGAATATCTCCTGGTCTTACCTCTGCTCCAACTCGGATAACTCCATCTTCTGCAAGATTCTTTAGCTTAGCTTCTCCAACGTTTGGAATATCGCATGTTGTAACTTCAGGTCCTAGTTTTGTATCACGTACGTTAACTACGAATTCTTCTATGTTAATAGATGTAAACTTACTGTTCTTAACTACTCTTTCTGAAAGGATAATAGCATCCTCGTAGTTATTACCTGACCATGACATGAATGCTACTAACATGTTTTGTCCTAGTGCGATCTCTCCGTTATCAGATGTTGATGTATCAACTAGAACATCACCCTTCTTAACTTTGTCGTGTAGATTAACTACTGGTCTCTGGTGGAATGCTGTGAATCCGTTTGTTCTTGAGAAGTGAACGAGATTGTATTCCTTCTTTCCTGTCTTCTTTCCTTCAAATACAACTTTCTTAGCATCAACATATGTAATCTCTCCATCCTCAGGTGCTAGTACAATTCTTCCTGTATCTATAACTGATTGCTTTTCAATTCCTGTAGCAACTAGAGGTGCCTCTGTAACGATACATGGTGTCGCCTGTCTCTGCATGTTTGATCCCATGAGCGCACGGTTAGCATCGTCGTGGTTTAGGAAAGGAATTAGTGATGTACCAATTGAGAATGCTTGGTTTGTTGATACGTCGATATAGTCAACCTCGTTTGCCTTAGCAAGTCCTGGCTTACCATTGATACGTACTTCAACCTCATCAGCAGTTATCTTACCTGTCTTGTCATATGGGATTGCAGCATGAGCAATTCTAAAGTTCTCTTCTTCAAGAGCGTTTAGGTATGATATCTCATCTGTTACTTTTCCATTCTTTACCTTTGCATATGGAGTTTCAATCATTCCGAAGTCATTGATTCTTGCATATGTAGCTAGACGAAGTACAAGTCCGATATTCGGTCCTTCTGGTGTGTGGATTGGACATAGTCTTCCGTAGTGTGAAGGGTGTACGTCACGAACTTCGAATCCTGCTCTCTCACGTGTAAGTCCTCCTGGACCTAGTGCTGTAAGTAGACGTAGGTTTTCAATTTCTGAAAGTACGTTCTCCTGACCCATGAACTGTGATAGCTGGTTTGTTGTGAAGAATTCCTTAATTCTTGCCTGTAGTGGTCTTGGGAATACGAAGTTAACAGGTAGAGTTACATCAGGTTCAACTGTAGACATTCTGTCTTGAATGTTTCTCTTCATCTGTGTCATACCAACACGTAGTTTCTGTTGTAGTAGTTCTCCAACATACTTAACGCGTCTTGATCCTAGGTGATCAATGTCGTCCTCAACTGCATCTGGAGTGTTGTTAAGCTCAACTATATGAGAGATTATTGTAGATATATCATCTACGTTAACTGTTCTTCTCTCAAGCTCCTTCTCGTCCATTGATTTGTTAAATCTCTTGTTGAAACGGAATCTACCAACACGGTTGATATCGTATCTTTCTGGATTAAATATACTTCCGATATATTCACGAGCGTTATCAGCTGTAGCTAGATCACCGTCTCTTAGTCTCTTATGTATTTCTATATATGCCTCATCTACTGTCTTAGCATGATCCTTAGCTAGGGTTAGCTCAATTGCCTTAACAGCAAGCTCATTACCTGCAAACATAGCTAGTATTTCAGCATCTGTCTTTGCTCCTAGAATTCTTAGTAGAGATGTAATTGGGAACTTTCTCTTTCTGTCTATACGTACATATATTGTACCATCTGAATCACTCTCAATCTCCATCCATACTCCACGAGCAGGGATAACCTTAGCTCCGAAGAATGTCTTTCCCTTTAGTTCACTCGAAGTGAAGAATATACCGAATGAGCGTGCTAGCTGAGCAACGATAACTCTTTCGATACCGTTTATGATGAATGTTCCGTGATCTGTCATCAACGGCAAATCAGCAAGGAACATTTCCTGCTCTTTTACTGAATCCAGTAGCTTATTCTTCAATTTTACCTTTACCTTTATCTGTCCCTCGTATGATAGCTTGTTAACTTTAGCGAAGTGCTCATCATACTTTGGTTTAGCAAGTTCAAAACCAACAAAAGAAAGCTCAAATTTCTTCTCAGCGTGATCCTTTATTGGTGAAAACTCCTTTAGAACTTCTTCAATACCTTCCTTTATCAAAAGATCGAAAGACTTAATCTGTGATTCCACAAGATTAGGCATTTCTGTTAGCGGCGCCTTAAACCTACTGAAATACTTTTTTGTTATATGCATGCAAAAATAGCAAAAAGCTAAGGATTAATGTTTAGTAATAACCTAACCAAATACTAACGAAATCCTTCAAATTACAAGAGTAACTCAATCAAATGAAGTTAAATAGAGCCTAGCAGAGAGCTAGAGAAAAGTCAAGGGGATAACTAGGTGGTTTTAAGTTCGAGTTTAGTAACTCTTCTTTCTAAGAGCTTAGTTTCAGTTTTATCAGTCTTTTCTGTTAGTACATCCTTAATCAGAGTAACGTCGTCTTGAAGTTGATCAACTTTAGTTTCTAAGGCGTCAAATTTAGTCTCCAAAGAACCCACTCTCGAGTCTAAGTGGTCTACTTTATTTTCTAGTGAATATACTCTTGAGTCCAAGCGATCTACTTTTACTTCAAGTACATCGATCTTATCTCCAAGTGAAGTCACTTGATCCCCTATTCCTTTAACCATTTCTTTGAAGCCGGTATTCAAGTCAGTCATATGCTGCTCGATCCTTTTGTGATATGACTCAAATTTAGTATCCAAATATTCTTTTGTAACATATTTATCCTCGTTCATATATACATTCTATTACTTATACCGGGTTAAGCAATACCAAAAATCACGAAAATTTTATCCGGATTTCATTTCGTGTGGATAACTCAGCTATTTTACACTTACTCCTGTTCTTCCTACAGATACTGGTATATTAGTGTATTCAAAACTAATACCCTTACCACTCTTTGTAATATCTATACTTACAGCCAATCCTTCCATTGTAGCTTTAGAGAAATATTGATCAAAAGCAAAGTTACCTAGAGAATAGTAGATCTTCTTGTCTTTATATACCTCTATATCTCCCACAACATGTGAATGTGCACCTATTACAATATCAGCACCAGAGTCGATGAATTGATGAGCCCACTTAACTACCCTTTCATTAGGTTTTACTTCATACTCATCTCCCCAGTGTGGAGTGACGATAACTACATCCACTTCTTTACGTAATCTCTCGATCTCCTTAAATACTTCATTGAAATTTGTGTAATAGAACTCATGAAATCCTACAATACCTATCTTTATACCATTCTTTACTATCACAGTACTTATCTCCTCTTTGTTGAATGGGTCACCGTAATAGAGCATTCCGGCACTACCAACATATCTTCTTGTAGACTCAAGACCCGCCTTTCCATAATTATATGTATGGTTATTCGCTAGTCCTAATACATCAAATCCTAGATCAGATAGTTCTAAGGATAGCTTGGGGTCGAAAGTAAATTGAAGAGCCTTGTTCTTCAAATCAGATGTTATAGATGGATTGTTAGTAAATGCGCCTTCAAGATTCCCAACCGCAATATCTGCGGATGCTATAAGGTTAGATACTCCAGCGAAGAAACTATCAAATCCATTTCTATCTATTATGTTCCTTACATTCCTATCAAGCATCATGTCACCAACAAAAAGAATATTTACACTATGCATATCAGAATCACTTGCTCTATATGGAGAAAAGTGAAAGTCATTTGGTTTAATAAAGCCAAGAGCGATTAGTGCTAAAGCAAAGAAAGAAAATATTATCGTAGACTTGTATCCACTAAATATTCTTAAGATTTTGTTTTTCTCTCCATTCATCGATTAATTTGTGATTACCTGATAGCAATACCTTCGGTACCCTATACTTCTTACCCATATATTCTACTACTTCTGGTCTAGTATATACATCCTTACTTGCAATACGAGTTTCTTCAAGAGATGCATGGTCTCCAAGCACCCCCTTTATCTGTCTTGAAATTGTATCAATGAGTATCATAGCCGGTAGCTCTCCTCCTGTTAGTACAAATGGTCCTACAGATACTTCTTCAACCTTAAATGCCTTCTTTACTCTTGCATCAATTCCTTCATATCTTCCACATACAAAAACTATATCAGTATACTTACTTGAATACTGTTTAGCTTGTAAAGTATCGAATTGTTTTCCAGAAGGACTGAACCATACAATTTTTACCTTCTTCTTATCCTTCTTTCCTATAGCTTTATTAATAGCTTTAATCACTGGAAGTGCTTCTATAACCATACCAGGACCTCCTCCATACGGTTTGTCATCGACTCTGCGGTCAGAATAGCTAGTTCCATTAGTAAAGTCACGTGGGTTATAGAATTTAACTGATATTCTCTTGTCTTCTATTGCACGCTTTAAAATTGATTCATTTAGATATGAATCAAGAGATTGTGGGAACAGGGTTATAATATGATATTTCATTATTACTACGATAACACATTTTTTATATTTTGGCAAAGTTAAACCGCACAGAGGTCTTTTGGACATGTGCGGCTATTGAATGACTAAAATCATCACCAACTTGGATGTTTATCCTTTAGATACCTCTTTGCGCGGTCCGCAAAGAATTCCATTCTCTTCCCATTATCGAGTTCGTTGCCGATAACGGAGAGCGCGGCGTCGAGTTTTGTGTTTACCTCAGCCCGCACGATCCGCTGTGACTCTCTGTATCGCCTAACAACAATTCTCAAGAAAGTAATCACTGATTCATCAGATATCTCATCTCCGTTCAAAGGGTTAATTCTCTCCCTTATGATATATTCAGCAACATAACGCATTTTTTCGAGCATCAACATTCTCCTAAACGGAATGTCTACGGACGTTCTCAAATGACAGACTAGGTGATCTCTTGTCATAAAAGCTGTGTTCTGCATGCCGTGAATACGCTCGATTTCCTCGACCGTAGTGAGATACTTATAACACTTTTTCTTGAAATCAATTGAGCATCTCACGGTCACTACGAATGCTATCAAAAACCCAATACTGATATTTAAGATTAAAGCACTTCGTATGCACACTCCAACGACCAATGATATGCTGAAGATAACGAACATGACCATACTTACTGCGTATATCGATTCGCTGTGTCGTCCCTCATTCCAGTCTCTGAGGTCCTGCTTGGTTATTGGAGGTTCTTCCTCAATCAACCTCTCCAGAATAGTTGGCTGAATCTTATAGCTTATTTTCATTTAAACGAACTTTCGTCGCCTTTACATACATTAGAAGAGCTTCCGGCCCACAGAGTACCAACTAACGCCAGTACCTGTACCTCTTTGAGGTTTCTTGCATATTGATAGTCGGCAAATCTACCGGCCAAACCATATCATAAATATTTGATATTAGCAATAGCTTTGTAGTTAAAGAAAAACACCCTTTCGGGTGCTTCTCTTGTGTTTAAATATTTAGGTCTGCCATTGCTTCGTCTACAGTCTTCATATTTGTTCCTGCAGGAGCTTTGATTCCTCCCTCTGGTTCGTTAATCTTTAGATTAACTCTAGAGTTGTTCTTCATTCCTACTACTCTTAGTAGAGTACGTATTGCTTTAGCTGTATTTCCTGATCTTCCTATAACTTTCCCCATATCTGCTGGGTTTACTTCAAGTGTCATTAAAACTCCCATTTCATCAACTGTTCTAGTTATCTTTATATCGTTTGGATTATCTACTAATCCCTTTATCACATACTCTAAAAATTGCTGGTCATTATTCATTTCAGTTGTTCTTAATTATTATAATCT
>JBIIIW010000024.1:0-5291 GCA_044234345.1 Minisyncoccia bacterium | reverse complement strand
GCTTTACATGCAGTTGCATTTATCTTAGTAATCGTGGGCTCACTAAACTGGCTACTAGTAGGACTATTTGATCTAAACGTAGTTACATTTCTAGGAGCAGTTGTTGCTAAGATCGTATACGTTCTAGTGGGACTATCAGCTGTATATCTTGTTGTTACACACAAGAAATCATGCGCAGACTGCAAGGCTCCTTCAGTTAACCCATCAATGTAATATTGGTTAGGGTAAAACAAAAAGCACCATATGGTGCTTTTTGTTATGGAACCAGTATCTCCTTTATCCGCTCAATCCATCCAAGTATCTTTAACAATAGATCTGTACTGTTTACTGATAAGTCCACTGTGCCATAGGTGAGGGTGTGTCTTTTGTCTAAACTCGCTGCACTCTGTTTGATGTATGTTTTATAAAAGTGATTTCTTGGTATACCGGTAACTTTAGACCAATACTTCTCAACCTTTACCACATCAGAGTGACTATGTGTATGAATTTGTATTCTAAACTTCTCCTCTGGTACTTCACATACTTCTCTAAAAAACCTTAAAGCAATTTTAATTACCGCAGGGTCACTGTTTGCAATACAAACTGTATTTCTCTTCGTCTTCGCACCTTCACCTAAGTATAGGATTATACCAACTAGTTTTAATTGATCTTTGGATAATTCAGAGTAATCATTTTTAGCAATCTCTATAGCCCTCCTCCTCTTACTAATCTCGTTATTCAGCCTACTAGCCCTCCTTTTTTCGATAGAATCAAAACTCCTACCTCTACCAGATATGACCTGTTTCTGTTCTGCGGTTAGTTTGATATCTCTTACCCATACACTGATACTAGCTTTTGAGTAGCCAGTTTCGTCTATGATCTGGTTAATTGAATATCCCCTCGAACGTAATATTCTAGCTCTGTCTCTTTTTTGCAATTTCATTAGTAGAGTATAACATACAGTAGATACAACTTATAGGTTCATTAATACATATCTTGAATTTACGACCCAAATAGTGTATAAATAACACTACGCGCGATTAGCTCAGTTGGTAGAGCAATTCTTTTACACAGAAAAGGTCGCAGGTTCGACTCCTGCATCGCGCACAGATGAAGATTTCAATACTCTACGAAGACAAGGATATTGTCGCAATTAACAAGCCTGCGGGTGTTGTTGTGCATCCAGACGGAAAGTCAAAGGGACCATTCATTACAGACTGGGTTCTAGAAAACTATCCAAAAACTAAGAATGTAGGGGAGCCTGTAGAAACCAAAGATTACGGACTAATAGAGAGACCAGGAATAGTACATAGACTAGATAGAGATACAACAGGTGTACTGCTAATCGCAAAGACAAAAGCAGGACATGAATGTCTAAAGAAACAATTTCAAGAAAGAACACTAACAAAGAAATACGTGACATTTGTATACGGAGAGATAAAGGATCAGTTCGGGATAATAAACAGACCAATAGGAAGAAGTCCAAATGACTTCAGACGTTGGTCAGCTACAAGAGGAGCAAGAGGAGAACTACGTGATGCAGAGACATGGTTTACATTATTGTCATACAGAACAGGGTACTCACTACTTGAAGTAGAGCCTAAAACAGGCCGTACACACCAGATACGTGTACATTTCAAGGCATTGAACCATCCCGTCGTTTGTGATGGGCTATATGCCCCTGAGAAGATACTAGAAAAGCCTAATGCACTAGGTTTTAACCGAAATGCACTACATGCTTTCAGTATAGATTTCGTAAACTGCCTTGGTAAGAAGATAAGTGTAAAAGCACCAGTTCCACCTGACTTTATAAACGCATTTGAAGAACTGGGCATTACAGAGGTTGCTAAAAGTAAAGGTATATGTTAGATTTGTTCTACTTAAATAGCATATATGGCAACAAACACTAATATCATTTCATCAGTAAAGATCGAGGAACGAAAGAACCTTGATATTCGTCCTGGAGACACAGTAAAGGTTTGGCAGAAAATACAGGAAAAAGGAAAGATCCGTCTTCAAGCTTTTGAAGGTCTAGTACTTGCACGTAAGCATGGAACAGAGGCAGGAGCTACATTTACAGTTAGAAAGGTGATTGACTCAGTTGGAGTAGAGAAGATCTTCCCACTATACACACCTATGATCGACAAGATTGAGCTACTAAGACGCTCAAAGGTACGTAGAGCTAAGCTATACTTCGTAAGAGAGAAAGCTGCAAAGGAGATAAGACGTCAGATGAGAAGAATGCTTGCTATCGACAGAACAGAGAATACAGATACAAAGGAAGCAAAGAAGGAAGAAGTAACAGCATAAATACAAAAAACTCGAGAAATCGAGTTTTTTTGTATATTGATAATTCATTCTAACTCAGATATAGTTTTTATATGCCCAGGTGGCGAAATTGGCAGACGCATACCCTTGAGGTGGGTACGCCGTAAGGTGTGGAGGTTCAAGTCCTCTCTTGGGCACAATTATTTCAGAGAGTTTAGTATACACATTAAGTCACCCTAATGATATTATTGTAAGTATGAAGGAAATTTCATGCTCATATTGTAGTTTAAGGTTTTTAAGAAAAAAGTCACAAATAGACTTGGCTAACAAGCACTATTGTTCTATTAAATGCTATAATCACGCAAAAAAGAAAGGGAGTATTCTATATTGCCATGTTTGCAACTTGAAGATATATAAGAAGAGTAAAGATATTTTAGAATCCAAAAATAATAAATTTTTCTGCAGCGTTAAGTGTAGTAATGAGTGGTTAGGTACTAAGAGTCGTGGAGAAAAGCATCCTAATTGGGTAAGTGGTAAGTCATCATATAGAAACATATTAAAGAGAAAATCAGATGATATTGTCTGCTTGCTATGTCACGAAACCAACAAATTAGTTTTGATAGTACATCATATCGATCATAACCGTGATAATAATAAAGTCACTAATTTAGCTTGGCTTTGTCGTAATTGTCACTTTTTAGTACACCACCATACAAATGAGCTAGAGAGGTTTAATAATAAAATAAAATATGCCTATTAATAAATGCTTAATATGTAAGAATTCATTTTACGCAAGACCATCTCTTATTAAAAAGGGCTGGGGTATTTTCTGCTCACTTAATTGCAAAAAAATAGGAACTAGTAAAAAGGAGGCTGTAAACTGTTATGTGTGCGGTGAGATAATATTTAAGACTCAGTCCCAATTAGAGCACTCTAAGAGTAATAAATTTTTTTGTAGTAAATCGTGCCAGACTAGGTGGAGAAATGTTGAATATAGCGGCAAGAAACATTCTGGATGGAATGGGGGACAATCAATATACAGAAAAAAATTAATTAGGAGTAATTTGAAGCCTGAATGTTTGATGTGTAAGATTACAGATCTAAGGGTTTTGGCAGTACACCATATTGATAATGATCATTCAAATTCAGATCTGAATAATTTAGCGTGGCTCTGTCATAATTGCCATTATGTAGTACATCATGATAAGCTAGAAAAACAGAGGTTTAGTAGATTATTAAACTTCTAAGTGATACATGGTGGCTATGGTGTAGTAGCAGCACAGGAGCTTGTGGAGCTCTTAGTTCCGGAGCGTAACCGGATAGCCACCCCATAATTTTGAATAAGAGTATTTCAACCTCGTCTAGGTTTATCTAGATGGTATCTTTTTATCTAACTTTTTATAAACATCCTGGATCCAGCTATCTGTATACCTATGCATAGATTTTAGCCCCCTGGACTCCTTCCAAACAGATTCAAATTGTACTTTCATGACTTCTGCAAACTCTTTACTGTGAATAGTAAAACCGAATGCCTCCTTGCTAGAAGATATAAATGCAACCTTGTCTCCATATATCCAGTATCCCATACTCCAGCGCATGTGCTTAGGTGCTTCGCGTATTTCTCGTAGAAACTCTGGTCCAGATCCCATAAACGGATGCGTCTTTATATCAGCCCCTTTTCCACTTGGCCATATTCCACGAATTGATATATTATGCTTAATACGTCGACGATTAAGGTCATCAAAAAAATCTTTACCAAGTAGCGAGATCATTTCAGCAATGGGCCACATAGACATAGTATCTAAATTTTGTTGCCACTTAAAATCATTTAGAACATGTCGTACTCCTTCTGCACCAGAAAAGAAACGGATCTTGGGTTCAATAGCTGAAGAGTTCTCAAGTAGGGTAGGGAGGATACTTAGTACATGTTCACGTTCACGTTTTAAAGATTCAATCTCTTCATTAATTAATTTTGGTAAATTCTTGGGGTCATCAATACTAAAAAGTTTTTTGTTTTCGTTATGTTGTTCAGTAACTAATCCCTTTTGAATTAGTATAGAAAGATGGTCATACACAGATGTTCTAGGTATGTTTATCCATTCAGCGAGCTGTCGCGCAGAACAAGCACCTTTCTCAAGAAGTTGAGAATATATTTCGTGAGCTATTGGCGACAGACCAAGTTCCTTAAATGTTTTTTTAAGCATATTTGTCGAGATTCGACGACATATTTACATTATTACAAGCAGTGTGTAATGTCAAGAAAGTGAAAAATATATTGATCTTTGTATTAGTAACGTGCATGTCACGTCTTTTGTCTGAGGATATCAAGTGGAGCGCTACAAGCTCTATTTGGAGTCAATACTTGGCCAGACCAGGCCTTATTCTCTACGACGGTCCAACAATGCAAAATGATATTTCCGGTTCCTGGAAGGGAATTTACGCTGGCCTATGGTCATCTACTGGCCTGGGGGAATCAGATAACCTACGTCAGGAGTATCAGGCATACTTCGGTCATCGAACAACTCTATCAATCATCACCATTGATTGGAATCTACGCTATGATGCTTTTAATGATATGAGTTCAACGGACGATGATTTGTGGATGTTTGATGCGCGGTTAGATTTCTCTAAAGTTCCTCATGTTCAGCCTTACATTGCTACTCGACACTTCCATGGTGTGGATGGTATAGAGTCAATCAATGGATGGTTCTACTGGATTGGGGCTCGGCATTCCCACTCTCTCGGTTTTGTTGGAGCAAAAGTCGTTCTAGATGTTTCTGTTGCGTATTGTGACGGGGCACTAAACCGTGATAGCGGATGGGTATATCAGCGTTCAGTCTTGCAGTTTGCATTTCCTCTCACCAAGCAACTCGTGCTCACTCCACAGGTGACTGTGCAAGCACCACTGTCAGTCCCCGGCTTTACTTCTGAGCTTATCGTAGTTGGAGGAGCAAGTCTGGCTTATAAGTTTTGAAAATGTCACTCCCGCTGGGTATTTAGTACCCAGCGGGTTCTTTGTTTTCCTAATATTTTCTGACAGGGAG
>JBIIIW010000023.1:0-5415 GCA_044234345.1 Minisyncoccia bacterium | reverse complement strand
AAACATTGGGAGCAAACCAGTCACATGGGTGGAATTATTCCGCATTGTGAGTTAGTCCGCGAGACTGTGGAAAGTCCACATTGTATGAAGATTCAATTAAATAGCGGTTTCCGGCGAGGTGCTTGGGTCAGCCAGTGGGATGGGAAGGATTTTGTTATGATCGCTAGAGCCTCCGAGAATACTTATCACGACGATGGCGATAGTTCGAAAGAAGTTGTCGTCGACGACGGCTTTAAAGGAGCTGTCGTAGAGTTCCACGGCGTGAGCACTGTAACTTACGTCAACTCCATCAGGCTGGTCGGATTTTCTGAAGAAGAATTGAATGGTCCATCACCAGAAGTCGGTTGGCATCTTGTTACATCCGGTCAGTCTGCAAAAAAGTGCGAGAGGGTTAAAAACTTCGGCGATTGGCTAGTTGCAGCTGCTGACAGTTCTTTCATCCCTGTTCCAACTAATGGAAATATCCATCGCGTATCTCGGAACAGACTGGTGGAACTCCCTTATGAATGGGGAAACCAAGCAGCGAGTCACTATGTGATGATTTCACCGGAAGGGGAAATCATTCGTGAGGAATGCGGGTGTGGCGATAATACCCCGATCGTCCTAAATTGGTCTATGGACTGGGAGTTTACTTCCAAGTCACTTGAAACGCAGAAAGAGCACGATAGGTTCAATTGCGCTCTCGATAGTGGGTCGTCACAAGAATGGTTACCGATTTTGCGGTATCTGAGAGCCTCCTACAGCGTGCCGATCAACCCTTTGAAGGGTCTGAGGAAGAAGTATCCTGGCACGTGGACATACTACGAGTTAGGACAATGGCCTCGAGATATCGCTGATGGTGACGTAATCTTTAACGAAAACGATCCCCAAGATTGGGAAGCCATGGGTTCTGGATGGAGAGTGATCTATTCTCCGACCAAGAAGTAGTTTGGTTGTTCACGGGACGCAGTACTTACGAGTACGGCGTCTCTTTTTTATATATACTAACCTCTCCCTCATGATATAATCTCCCCATGACCCACCCAAAGAAAGAAAGAACTTTAGTAATTATAAAACCAGACGGTATTCAGCGTAGCTTAATAGGGGAGATAGTAGGACGATACGAGAAGACAGGATTGAAACTAATTGCAATGAAGATGATGGTACCTTCTCCGGAATTGATAGAGAAACACTATACTCTAGATCCAGAATGGTTACGTCTAGCCGGAGAGAAGTCGATTAAGAATGCAAAAGAGAAAGGACATCCAGTAATATCTGAAGATGCATTAGTTACAGGTAATGTAGTTCTAACATCGCTTAAACAATATCTTACAAGTGGCCCCATAGTAGCTATGGTATGGGAAGGAATGCATGCTGTATCTATAGTTCGTAAGATCGTAGGAGTTACAGAACCGCTATCATCAGACGTAGGAACAATACGTGGAGATTATGTTATCGACTCATATCAAGTATCAAATCAAGATGGAAGAGCAATACGTAACCTAGTACACGCATCAGGGTCTGTAAAGGAGGCAGAGGATGAGATAAAGCACTGGTTTAGCGACAAGGAGGTAATAGAATACACACACATACAGGAGAAGATTCTCTATGGGACAATGTAGACGAAATATATTTTTAATGTCTGAACTATATAAAAGTATTGTATTTAAAAAAGAGAAGAATATAATAAATATTAGGTTACATTGAGTATTAACTCTATAACTTTTAATTTGGGAGATTGAGAATCTTCGCGATTCAATCATGTTGCACCTTGGTGTTATCATTAAGATCACCCACCTAGTAATTTACTAGGATTAATACTCATGTAGCCTATTAAAAACATCTGCCTAGAGCAGGTGTTTTTAATTTCTGATATAATCTTTGTATGATTTCTAAAATTAAATTACCAGTTATCACAATAGCATTATCACTTCTTCTGTTGGTACTCCATGTTAAGGCAATAGATGGACACTGGTATTTAAAAATACCTTTTTATGATTTAATAACTCACTTTCTTGGAGGAGTATGTATAGCTCTCTTTGCTCTGTATACATTTAAAAAACTAAAATACATTATACCCATAACAATAATCGTAGGATTAGGATGGGAAGTGTTTGAAGTATACTTTGGAATATCTGGCTGGCCGATAGATACTTTGAATTACTGGATTGATACAACAAAGGATATGTTCGTTGATACATTGGGTGCAGTAGTTGTGTATATAACATATAAATTAAATGATTAATCTAACATTTTGCAGTGGAGTAGGTAGTGTAACTGGAGCCAACTTCCTCTTGGAAATATCTAAGGACAAGAACAGTAAGAGCAAGAAGATATTAATTGATTGCGGATTAATTCAGGGAGAGAAGGTTGCACAAGCAGAGAACAGGGATGACTTCCCATATACACCAAGTGAAATAGATATACTATTCATTACTCATGCACACCTAGATCATGTAGGACGCATACCAAAACTAGTTAAAGAAGGATTTAATGGAATAATATACTCAACACCAGAGACACAGTATCTAGCTAAATTAATCCTTGAAGATGCTGTAGGGCTATTGCAAAAAGAAGCAATAAAGGAAGGCGTATTACCTATATACGAAGAACATGATATGAGGAAAGCTCTATCTCTATGGCAGAGTATCCCATATCATGAGAGTACTAGTTTTCCTGAGGACTATGCCCCAAGCTTCTCAATATACCTAAAGGACGCAGGACATATACTCGGCTCATCAATGATTGAATTTACAATCGAGGGGAAGAAAATAGTATTTACAGGAGATCTAGGTAATACACCAACACCCCTACTTAGAGATACTGAATCAATATCAGGAGCGGATTACGTTGTAATGGAGAGTGTGTATGGAGACAGAAACCATGATACAAAAGACGAGAGAAGAGGGAAGCTTGAATCAATTATTAAAGATACAATCAGTAAGAATGGAACATTAGTAATACCAGCATTCTCTCTTGAGCGAACTCAGGTAATACTATATGAGATAAATGAACTTGTAGAATCAAAATCAATACCAGTTATACCAGTATACGTGGACTCACCACTAGCTACAAAGGTTACAGATATATACAGAGCAAGTACAAGACTATTCAATGAAAAGACACAGGAGCAGATAAGGGGAGGAGATGATGTATTTAATTTCCCTAGACTATCATTCACCGTTAGTGCTGATGAATCTCGTGCGATAGATCATGCAAAATCACCTAAGATAATCATTGCAGGTTCAGGTATGTCTGTGGGAGGAAGAGTAATACATCATGAAGAAATGTATTTAAATGATCCTAAGAATACAATACTTCTTGTTGGATACCAGACATTAGGATCTATAGGTAGACATCTACTTGATGGTGCAAAGAAGGTAAATATTCACGGAAACGAAATCGCTGTTAATGCTACGATAGAATCAATATTAGGATATTCATCTCATAAAGATTCAGATCATTTGCTTGAGTTTATCTCGACAACTGAATCTAGTGTAAAGAAAGTATTCGTAGCAATGGGGGAGCCTAAGGCTTCACTATTCTTAGTACAGAAGATACGAGACAATCTTGATATAGATGCTATATACCCAGAGAGACTTAAGAAGTATGAGTTGAAGTAATAACAAAAAACCCGCATAATGCGGGTTTTTTGTTAGTTAACTTTCTTTACTATAGCTTCAAATGATTTTGGATTCTCAAGAGCTAGTGTAGCAAGTGTCTTTCTATCTAGAGAGATATTTGCTTTCTTTAGGTTTCCGATGAACTTACTGTATGAATACTTAGGATCAATGTTTCTTAGTGCTGCATTGATTCTTACGTTCCATAGTCTTCTAAAGTCACCCTTCTTGTCTCTTCTGTGTGCAAAAGCGTATGCTCCAGCGTGTGAGATAGCTTCGTATGCTACTCTCTCTTTCTTACTACGAGCAAAACGATATCCTTTTACTTGGCTTAATATCTTCTTTCTTGTTTTTAGTGCATTAACACCGTTTTTAACTCTTGTCATGGTATTTTTGTTATTCTATTTATGCGTTTATTAAAAATCTACTCTTTTCCTTTGCTGTCATGTGGAATGGAGTTGAACGCTTCTTTGCTAGTTGAGCACGACGTCCTTCCTTAGAGTTGAAGTGGTTTTGGCCAGTTGAACGAGCAAGAATCTTTCCGTTTCTTGTTATTTTTAGTCTCTTTAAAAATGATTTATTTGTTTTCATGTTATTTACTTTTCTCGATTATCGCTGACAAGCCTTTAAGTCCCTTTGTCGGTGGGCTTACAACCTTGTATTCGGTTGTAATTAGCTTAAATATTCTATCCATTCTTTCTTTATGGAAGTTGATATCCATAAACTTAGAACGTCCACTTAAATAGAGGTCGATCTTAACTCTATGGCCATCACTTAGCCATTCTGAGGCTTTTTTGGCTTTAAGTTCTAGATCATGGTCTCCAGTACCGATTTTTACCTGAATATTCTTCAGATCTGACGTCTGAGTACGAGATTTAGCCACCCTCTGCTTCTTCTTTTCGTCGTATTGAAATTTACCATAATCCATGATTTTTGCAATAGGGGGGACTGCATTTGGTGATATTTCAATCAAATCAAGACCACGAGCCTTAGCTTCAGTTAAAGCTTGCTCAAGAGGAAGAACACCAAGATTTTCTCCTTTCTCGGTGATTACACGCAATTCTGCGGCCTTTATGAAGTTATTTATTCTTACTCGGATATTACTCAAGGTATTATTTATTCCTATATTTATAGCACTATTTTGATATTATGACAATACTCCAGAAATTTTACAGGAAATCACGTATTAGACTAACAAAGAAGCCTGATATTTTCTCTGCCCAATAGCGGTTTTTCCACCTATCATATGATATTTCCTCAGTATCCTTAAGATCATTCTCAAAGTGATCTTTTAGCTCCTTAGTAAATGCTTTGTTAGAACTAACTATATTAGCTTCGAAGTTATATAGCAGACTTACAGTATCCATATTGAGTGTACCTACTGTAGACCAGTCATTGTCGATAACTATAGTCTTACTATGCACCATATGACCCTTGTATAGGTATATACGAACACCAGACTTAAGTAATTTAGTGAAGAATGATCTACTGCACAGATCAACTATAGGGTGATCACTCCATTCAGGTATTATGATCTTAACATCAACACCTCTTTTAGCTGCAGAACGTAGAACCTTTACTAGATATCTAGTTGGTACGAAGTATGGAGTAGTAATGTATACACTATCTCGTGCTTCGCGTATCGCTCTAGTAATCTCTTTGTATAGATGATGCTTACGAGGAAGGGGATAGTTTGTAATGTATCTAAACTCTGAATCACTGTTAGTGTTACTACCAATACTAGTAGTCTTTCTGGTCAGAGCTCTGTTCCATGTTCTCTCAAATTCTTCCTGCATATCAAATACAACCGGTCCCT
>JBIIIW010000012.1:0-21638 GCA_044234345.1 Minisyncoccia bacterium | reverse complement strand
CTCCAAAGCCAAGTTATCCCTGTCCTCTACAGCAAGTTGAAAAAGAGTATTGGATAGTATTACCCTGTCAGCTATAGCTTCTCTAAGCTTAGTTCCTCCTAGCTTCTCAATATTGCCCCATACAACCTCTATATTATGTAATCCAGCTAGTGAACCACCACTCTTAATCTTGTTTAGTAAATCTTGTTGAACATCAACAGCGTATACACGTCCAGAAGGACCAACTTTCTTAGCTGCTTCTATGGAGTAGAAACCAGATCCAGCTCCTAGATCTACAACTTTCATTCCATGCTCGAGTCCTAATTCTGCAATATTTTTTTGAGGGTCTGAGAACATGGGTACATTATACCCTGTTAAAGACAAATAAGTGAAGCCAATGAATCCCCATCTCTCAATTTCATAACACGTACTCCCTGTGTAGAACGTCCTAGTGTTGGTATTTCTTTTAGATCAACTCGTATTACCTGACTCTTCTTAGACATTGCTACCATTTCCTCTATATCATCAGTAACCACCTTTGCTGCAATTAGTGGACCTGTCTTGTCTGTTACATTCATAGTTAATATACCTGATCCTCCACGATTCTGTGTCTTGTATTCCTCTAGTTTAGTCTTCTTACCATATCCATGTGCACCCATAACGAATAGTTTTGGATTCTTAGCTTCTTTAGATACCACATCAGCACTAATTACAGCATCATCCTTAGCAAGCTTAATTACTCTAACTCCAGCCGCATTACGTCCCATCTCTCTTACATCCTCAGCTTCGAAACGTATAGATTGACCATCACGAGTAGCGATAACTATATCGTCATTCTTAGATACAAATGATGCGGACATTAGCTCATCTCCTTCGTCTAGCGTTATAGCTATTAGACCGGAACGTCTAACATCATGGAAATGCTTAGCAGAACTCTTCTTTCCTGTACCATTCTTTGTAACCATCATAAGTGCAAGATTGTCTGCCTCCTTCTTGTTCTTTGGCATAGGTAGGATAGAGGTAATCTTTTCACTCTCTGATAGGGATAGGAAGTTCATTATAGACTTACCCTTTGTAGCACGCTTTCCTTCTGGAAGATCATACATCTTTATCTGATATGCCTTACCCATATCTGTGAAGAAAAGGAGGTCATTATGTGCATTTCCGTACACTAGATGTGTAATGAAGTCTTCTTCCTTAGTATCTAGATCAACAACACCAACCCCTCCTCTCTTCTGTTGTCTATATTCATCAGGATTTGTTCTCTTGATATATCCTCCCTTTGTAAGTACTAGAACACTCTCTTCATCAGGGATTAGATCTTCTGGATTGAAATCCTTTAGACCATGCTTAATTAGGCGTGTACGTCTATCGTCACCATACTTTGCCTTTATCTCAATCAATTCATCCTTAATGATTGTTCTAACCTTCTTCTCACTTCCTAGAATTTCTTTCAATCTCTCGATAAGTTCTTGTACTTCCTTTAACTCATCTAGAACTTTCTTTCTCTCAAGACCTGCAAGCTTCTGAAGTCTCATTTCTAGAATTGCTGTAGCTTGTTTCTCAGAGAACTTGAACTTCTTCATTAAGTTTGCATGAGCTTCAACCGCATCCTTAGAACTTCTGATTAATGTAATGATTTCATCAATATGATCTAGAGCCTTCTTCAATCCAAGAAGTATATGCTCTCTGTCTTCAGCCTTAGTTAGATCGAATTGTGTTCTTCTTCTTACAACCTCAACTCTATGAGTTACGAATTCTTCTAGTATTGATTTAAGTGATAGCGTCTGAGGTACTCCATTAACTAGAGCAACGGTGTTTACGTGGAATGTATCCTCTAATTGAGTATGCTTGTATATATAGTTAAGTACCTTTTCTGGGTACGCTCCGTTCTTAAGATCTATCACAATACGCATATCCTTGTCAGACTCATCACGTAATCCCTTTATACCCTCAATTGCTTTGTCTCTTACCAAGTCAGCAATCTTGATTATCAATTCTGCTTTGTTAACTCTGTAAGGTATTGAAGTAATGATTATCTGGAACTGTCCCTTCTTGTCTTCCACTATCTCAGCTTCTCCACGAACCACAATACCTCCACGTCCTGTAGAGTATGCATGCTGTATATCCTTCTCTCCATACATAATTCCTCCCGTTGGGAAGTCTGGACCCTTGATGAATTGTAGTAGGTCCTCAGTAGTTGCATTCTTGTTCTCGATTAGGTGTGTAGTTGCATCTATAACCTCATTTAGGTTATGAGGTGCAATGTTTGTTGCCATACCCACGGCAATTCCAAGTGTTCCGTTAAGTAGCAAGTTAGGTACAGCAGTTGGTAGAACTATTGGCTCCTTTCTTGTACCATCGTAGTTTGGTCTAAAGTCAACTGTATCCTTTTCTATATCTCTAAGTAGTTCTGCTGCTGGACGTGACATCTTAGCCTCCGTATATCGCATAGCAGCTGCTGGATCTCCGTCTATGTTACCGAAGTTACCTTGTCCTTGTATGAGTTGATATCTCATCTTGAAGTCCTGCGCCATACCTACCATAGAGTCATACACAGCAACGTCACCGTGAGGGTGATAGTTTCCAAGTACGTCTCCCACAACTACGGCTGACTTACGAAACTTAGCGGAAGCAGTAAGTCCCTTTTCATGCATAGCGTATAGGATTCTTCTGTGTACAGGCTTAAGACCATCACGAACATCAGGAAGAGCACGAGCAGTGATAACTGACATGGCATAGTCCAAATATGACTCTCTCATCTCTGTAGTTATGTTTCGAGCCACTATACCCAAACTAGGGTCTCTAGGGGTGCCTTCTTCTACAATTTCTGGTTCTTTTTTAGCCATGGTATTAGTAATTTAATAATTTTATGAAGAAAGTATACCAAAATTGGGTATATTTGTCGCGTATTTAAGGTAAATACCAACTATTGACTTATAACTTATCTTAGGGTTATAATACTGCTATCACTATGAAAGAGACCCTTGTGTAGATACGTCTACATCGGGGGCTTTTTCTTTTAAGATCTTAGTAGAGAATTTATGATAATGTTCGTTCAAAAATGTAATCTCTATGTTTTTGTTTTTAATTAAGATAGAACATTTTTTATTATCTGGAGCTACCACCAAATTAATTACATTATTTTCACGCAAAAATTCGACTAAACATCCAAAATCACCATCTCCTGTAACCAAAATGCATTTATCAAACGATTTTGTATAAAAATCAGAAGTTGTCTTGAGAACTAATTCAGCATCACAATTACCTTTTACCATACCACCGATAGAAACAGTTTGTTTAAAAATCAGGATGTATCCAGACTCTTGTAAGTACCTATAATAAGATGTTCTACTAGGCACAAGCCCTATAAACAAATATACATTAGCAGGATTGTACTTCTGACGAAGCCATCCTCTAAATTTTTTATAGTCTATTTCATAGTTAAGCTCCTTAGCCGAACGGTATAAGTTATTACCATCGATATAGATATTTATTCTACTCATTAATATGAATTCTACCTCTTCCCTGCACTAACTTCCAATTGTGAACTGTATTCAACTTTGTTTCCATTCTTAAATATGTTCTTTATATCCTCCCAAGCTCCTACAACTGATGCAGTAAGTGAAGTTGCTGGGCTCTCTATCTTAACATCGCTCTTCTTGTCGGCTACTACAGGATTTGAGTTAAAGCTATATGAGAGCATCCAACCAGCAAAAATTAGTATAGATACTGATGAAGATACAACGAAAGCATATCGCTTACGAATATGCTCAGGTTTAGTTTTCATATTTTCTATATGTTCCAACATGTAACTATTATACTACTCTTTTGATGAATCAAGTAGAACAATATCCCCTTCTTTTCCTTCTAGATCTTTCTTCTTTAGTGTTAACTTAGCTTCTGCCTTTGGATTCTCCCCTGCTTCCTTCAAAAATACCTTTAGCGAATCTGCAGTGTAATGCATTGGAATTATAATCTTAGGTTCAAGAGATATAGCTAGTTTGTATGCCTTAACAGGATCAAGTACACCCTCTCCTCCTACAGGAACAAACAATATATCTATTTCATCTAGTGCCTCTACTGTCTCAGCTTTAAGTTCTGAATTGTTAATAGCTCCAAGAAAACAGATGTTCATATTCTCTAGAGATACTGTATATATAGTATTAACCAAATCCTTACCACCATACTTAGATTCAGATGCTAGTCCTTTGATAAATACTTCTTTAACCTCATATTCTCCAGGTCCAGAGATTACGAATGGTACTTTTTCTCCATGTGTTACCTGGTCAATACCATTGAAGTCTTCGTGATATGTAGTTGTAAGTACTATATCTGCACCAAAACGACTAGATTTAAGACTTGAGTCCTTTGAAATTGGATTAAAAGCAAGTGTTGTATCACCGAATTGAACCTTAAAAAACTCTCCTCCGAAATATGTAATTATCATAATATTGGTATTTTAGCATATAGTCATGATATCGTTAATACATGCAAGAAAATATCTGGGAAAAGGAATATACTGATCCTCAATTAGTTAGTCTAAGTGATGTACCTGCAAAGTGTGTTAAAGACTTTGTGCGTTTTCTTCGTAAAGACAGAAAATTAGATATATCGAATCTTAATATACTAGATCTTGGATGTGGTAATGGTAAAAACAGTCTATACATATCAGAACAAGGAATAGGTAATGCGGTAGTTGGTATAGATATATCAGAAACTGCGTTGAAATATGCAAGAGACTTGGTACCTAATGGAAAGTTTTCAAAGCAAAGTATTGGTAGTGTATTACCCTTTGATGATAATAGCTTTGATATTGTACTTGACGTAACAGCATCTAATTCACTTAGTGAAAGCGAGAGAGCGGTGTATCTGAAGGAGGTATATAGGGTTACAAAACCTGGTGGATACTTCTTCCTTCGTGCTCTATGTAAGGACGGTGACAAGAATGCTCAGAATTTACTTAAGACTAATCCGGGAAAAGAAAAGGATACTTATGTTATGCCCGATCTAGGGCTTACAGAGAGAGTATTTTCTAAAGATGATCTAATATCTGCATATACAGAGTTCGGTAATCCACTATATATGTACAAGGAGACGCATTACACTAAGTTTAATGGTAGGTTGTTTAAGAGGAATTTCTGGGTGGTGGTGTGGGGGAAATAACTAAGATATATCTTTACTTTTAAGTATACATGTTGTAGTTTTAGATAAACATTTCTTGCTCTTTAATATTTGATATTACTAAGCAGGATCAACTCGAAAAACAGGATTGTAATGAAAAGAAAATCTAAGGGTAAACTTCCACGCGAGGCAGTAAACTTTACTAGAAACCTGCTAGATGCTGGTGTTCCAAAAAGTCTACTGTGTAACTTTGGTTGGGATTTTGAAATGCCCAATGCTGGTGGAAAGGTTGAGCATGGTCTTCTAATTGCGATGCTATACAGAATCGGATATCACAGTAAAAGTTACGCATTTAACCCTGTATGCATAAACTGGATACTCGGAAGAAAAGATGCTAAGGGCTTAGACGTCCGCATCAATGGGGCAATAAAAAGAGGTCCTGGTATATGTAGAAAACTAGATCAACTACAACCAGAACTTAAAGGGACCAATGCTGCAGTATTTGAAACACAGCATTTAAAAAGCGGCTTGGAAATACTTAGAAGTGCTTCTGGATATTTACTACCCGACTGCAATCCAGAGCGATTCATCATGGACAAAAAGATGGGTTTTGGAATTGCTCATGCACATGAGATAGCAGATTCATTCTCAATTAATCCAAGGACAGTTATCAACAACATAACTCCAATTACTGGACCGAGGAGTTTATGCAGATCGCTTTTCATACTCCTGCACTTCACACACTACACAGAGACTGATCCAAGTATTCCTGGTATTGAAAAAATAGCTTGGTGGGAATTAAGGTTCATGAGCTCTGATATGCAATCAGGTAAGCGCGTGTCATCTGATCTACACATCGATCTAGACATTCTCATACCAGAAGGTTCTCTTGTTGCGGTTGCAAATATGGACTGGTTTTCTGGAAGTGGTGTTAGGGATTGAAGAACACACAATTTCACCAGCCTCGGGTCTGGTGATTTTTTAATATAGACATTTCCCCATATATATACTATAGTATCCCCACGGTAATTTACCGATTATTAACCCCGTATATACGCTAAAACCGCAACTTTTCATTAATATTAAAAAGCGGACCGTATATATTTAAAATATGATTAAAAAGACAAAAGAAGTAGTAGAGGAAACAGCTGTAAAGAAGGTGAAGAAGGCTAAGGTAGCCGTTGAACCTAAACTTGATACAGTGATGGATAGGATTATAAATGATTCAGCTAATCCACCTATCGTAGGTGACATTGTTGAAGGACCAGTTATTAACATCGAGAAGTCAGCTGTATATATCGACCTAGCACCATTTGGTACTGGTATTATATTCGGACGTGAGTACATGACTGCTCGTGATGTTATCAAGAAGATAAACATTGGTGATGTTATCGCTGCTAAAGTTGTAAATACAGACAACAAGGAAGGATATACTGAACTTTCTCTAAAGGAAGCTCGTCAAGCTCTTATCTGGTCTGAAGCTGAAGTAGCTATCAACAACAAGACAACTCTTGAACTACCTATTATCGAGGCAAACAAGGGAGGTCTAATTATCGAATGGCAAGGTATTTCAGGATTCCTTCCAGCATCTCAACTTAAGACAGAACACTATCCACGTGTTGCTGACGGAGACAAGGACAAGATACTTGAAGAACTAAAGAAGCTAGTTGGAACAAAGATTTCTGTTTCAATCATCTCAGCTATTCCAAAGGAAGGTAAGCTTATCTTCTCTGAGAAGACTCCTGAGTCAAAGGACAAGGAAAAGATTGTTGGTAAGTACAAGGTAGGAGATACTCTAGATGGTACTGTTACTGGTATCGTAGACTTCGGAGTATTCGTTAAGCTAGAAGATGGACTAGAGGGACTAGTACACATATCAGAAATTGATTGGGCTCTAGTTGAGGATCCTCGTACCCTATTCAAGGTTGGACAAAAGATCAAGGTTAAAGTAATCGAGATCAAGGACGGTAAGGTATCACTTTCACTTAAGGCTCTGAAGGAGAACCCTTGGGTAGAAGCTTCAAAGAAGTATAAGAAGGATCAGGTTGTTGAAGGAGTAGTTATCAAGTTCAACAAGCACGGTGCTCTTGCTTCAATTGAGGAAGGTATTGCTGGACTAGTACATATCTCTGAATTTGGTTCAGAAGAAAAACTAAGAAAGACTCTTGCTCTAGGTAACTCATACAAGTTCAAGATCACATTGTTTGATGTAAAGGAACAGAAGATGGCATTGTCATTTACTGGAGAGAAGAAATAGTTGTATAAAAGTTTAATATAGATTAATATATTAATACTTTCCGGCAGCGACTAGCCAAGTAGATTGCGATCTACATTCAGCAAAATATCATCTGAAGACTGGAAAATCCCCCACCAGCAGTCCCTTACGGGATGCATGCATGCGAGAGACCGGGGGTCTCGCCAGAACTAAAGACGACTGGAAATTTATTTTCCAGTCTTTTTAGTTCCTGCAAATTAATCCTGTGTACTGTATTTATTTCTGTTTTATTTGACTCGATTCTGGATACTTCGACCACTATCTGACTTAACGGGTCAATATTAATGAATAGATATTTTTTACTACTTCTAGTATCTTCTAGAATTTCTATTGGGTTGGACATTTTATCAGGAATCATTACAAACATCTCATCTGTTATCTCCGGATGACCATCAAAACCTAGTATTTTACCCTTAACCTTTGCGACAACAAATTCAGAGAGGTAAATATTTTTACTTTTAATTATATTTGCTATTGGCGATGGTAGGATAGCGATTAACTCAGAATCTCTTCTAAAGACTCCAGATGCATTTATATTTACACGCTTTATCAGATCAGATATTACTGTTAGTTTCATCAACTAACACTAACAAACAGAGATAAAATCCGTATAAAATTTTGATAAAATCTAAATGAAATTTTTATTTAGATTTTATCTCACGCAACCAACTATATATCGAGGAATATTAATTAAATATAATTGAATTAATAACTGAATCATATATATGACTATACTTATCCGAATCAGTACCCTTTTCATAGTCAGCTATAAATAGATATAGAATGCCTTTATAGTTAAAAATAGTATTACGTATATACACAGGTACTGAGTACACATCTAATGTGTCGTCAACGTAAGACACCTCATTAACTAGTATTCCATTTCTTGTAAAACTACGTGATGTATATTCTTTAGCTCCGAGATCCTTAACTGTTTTTGTAAATTTACCTATCAAAGCACTTTTCTTCTGTTCAGTTGAATTTGGCAATCTATAGATATACGCACCACTAACATAATCTTTGGTAGCATCAGTATTGGGTGCATATATCTCTATCAAATCCATATCTGCTGAGTACTTGTTACTAGATGTAGCGTGCATCCAGTTTTTGGGGTACTTAAATACAATATCAGATATAGTGTATTTTTCTGTCAGAAATGCACTCGGACTATCACCCACACTTGGCAAGGCATATGGTTCAACATCTGTAATATTTTCTAAAAAGTCTCGTATATAACCAGAACTTAATGCATAACCAAGATTCGATCCCTTGAGAAAGGTTGCCCTTGTTAGGATTCCGTAATTACACCCATTTGTAGCTCCGATTACAATACCGCCCGAATTGCCATGGTTGCTTGATGCTGAGATCTTTAACCATTCGTTATCTACACCTGTGAATCCACTTAGTATTCCCTCTGTTATAGTCAAAGAATCATAACCGGTTTCTGGATAGCCTAATAAATATAGCTTGTCGCCAATTTTAATATCTGGATATCCACTATTTTTACACATCTCATCTAGTGCGATATATGGATCAACTTTGTCTGGAGGAAACGGGTATGTAGTACTTGCAAACTGAGATAGCTCAAGTAGGGCATAATCAATTCCATAAATATATGTACTGGTACTTAAACCTGATATTTTTTTATTATACTTATATACATAATCTGCGCGGTATGTTGCCTCGTAAAATGTCCCATCAACTGGTCTTGGGAAATACACATTACAACCATTAAAATTCCCAGCTTTATCTAATACAACATGCGCGTTTGTCTCAACCATTGCCTTATTAGTACCAGTTTCTAGGTAGTAAAGTCCTGTACCTACAGCATTCTCTCTTCCATCTTCATCTAGACATCTGATTTGTACAACGGCTGGTGCGATATCGCTACGGATTCTAGAGATGATATCCTTCTCGGACATCTCTGGAAAAATTACAAAATATATTATCAGTAAAAATGTAAATATACCTAGTAGTAACAGTATGACTGACGCAAGAATTGCTAGAGCTTTGAACGGCGACTGTTTGATTTTAATAAATACAGATGTAAAAAAACCATTTTTCTTTACAGGCTGAGCAATCTGATCCTGATTCATTAAAATATTATACCACAGCACCTATCCCGCGTTATAAACACTCATTGCCTTCTCTCTTCCCTCCTTAACTAGCACAACAATAGCTTCTTCAACTGTCTTGTATAGCTTCTTTAGAACCTTCAGTTCATCATCCTTGAATTCTCCTAGGATAAACTTCTCAATCTTTTCATCTCCATGTGGTACTTTAGCTAAACCTTTTGCAGTTTCTGGTGCTACCCCGATACGTATACGTACAAAAGCTTCAGTCTTTACTCCCTTTATTATAGACTCCACTCCGTTATGTCCTCCTGAACTTCTGTTATACGAAATTCTAATCTTTCCTAGTGGTAGATTGAAGTCATCATATATTACTACTAGTTTTTCAGCTGCCTTAACACTCTTAACAACTTGAGCTATAGCTTTCCCCGAGTTATTCATAAATGTCTCTGGAGAAACTAACTTAACTTTCTCTTTACCAACCTTCATCTCAGAAACTAATGAATTTATCTTCTTGTCGAACTTAAATTCGCTATCAGTAAGTGACTGTAAAAACATTCGTCCTGTATTATGACGTGTATTTTCATATTCCTGTCCTGGATTTCCTAAACCTGCAATTATGTATGCCATATGACCATTATGTCATACATAAAAATCTTGTGTCAAACGAACATTAACGATACAATTACACCAATGAATCCTGAAAATGCTACAAAAATTCCAGAAAAAGAAAATTTCTTTAAAGAAATAATCAAGTTTACTATCATTGCTCTCATTGTAGTAATACCAATTCGTACTTACATTGCTCAACCATTCATTGTTAGTGGTCCGTCTATGGATCCAACATTCGAAACTAATCAATATCTCATAGTTGATCAGGTAAGTTACAGATTTAATGAACCAAAGAGAAATGATGTAATCATTTTCAAGTATCCTCGTGACCCTAAAACATACTTCATCAAGAGAATCATAGGTCTACCAGGAGATACAGTGATTGCAGAGACTGGTAAGATTACAATTAAGAACAAAGATATACCTGAAGGTATAAAGTTAAATGATAGCTATATTGCAAAGGAGCATAGGACTAGTGATAACTTTGAGATTACACTAGGTCCTAGCGAATATTTCGTTATGGGAGACAATAGAGCTGAGAGTTCAGACTCTAGAGCATGGGGACCGGTTGATCGTAAGTATATAGTTGGTAGACCGTTCCTTAGATTGTTTCCGTTATCAAAAGCAATAACGTTCCCAGGAGTTTAATTTTACTGAAAATGAAAAACGATAATAAGAATGTTAAAGATAAGAAATTTACTGAGTACGAGAATCTAGACAAGATTGGAGAAATTCCAGTTTACTATGGTTTTACTCCACACAAGAGTCCTGAAATTAAAAAGGTGGACCTAGACCACTCTAAAAACCTATTAGAAGGAGACTTCATAGACAATGAAGATGAGAATAGTCTTCCCCTTCATGTAGAGGAGAAGGTTGCCCTACTTAGAATGTATACAGAGAATGAAATGCATACTCTTACCCAACCTGTTATGTTCTATTTCAAAGAACCATTCAAGGGATCTATTAAGAAAAGTGGTGGATTCAATAGATACTGTGATCTTGAGATTATGGGAGGATCTAGAAGTATTGCTGAAGCACTACTACTACAGACAACTAGAGCGATTCTTAAGGAGGAAGGATATGAGAATATATGTGTAGAGATTAATAGCATTGGAGACAAAGAATCTATCAACCGCTATACTCGTGACCTTACAAACTATTACAGAAAGCATATAGGTGATATGCATGCTGAATGTAGACAGCTATTCAAGAAGGATCCTTTCGATCTTCTAACATGTCAGAATGATAAGTGTAAGAAGATTAATGAAGGAGCTCCACGCTCAATGAACTTCCTTTCAGAATCTAGTCGTATACATTTCGGTGAAGTTCTAGAGTATCTAGAATCTTTAGAAATACCATACAGAATTAACAATAGCTTAATCGGTAACAAAAAGTATTGTACTGAAACCATATTCTCAATAGTTAATCTTGATGCAGAGAACGACAAGAAGAAGCAGAAGATACTAGCTGTTGGAGTTAGATATGATGGGCTATCAAAAAAGATTGGATGTAAGAAGGAAATACATGGAGTTGGTATGTCTATCCTAATTAAGAACTCTAAACCAGAGTTGAGGAAGGACCTGAAGAAGGTAAAGAGACCTTTTGCATCATTCGTACAGTTAGGATTTGAGTCTAAACTACTTAGTTTAGGTATAATTGAGGCACTTCGAGAACAGAAGATTCCCCTCTTCCTCTCTCTTGCTCGTGACAGACTTGGAGCTCAAGTTTCAGCTGTAGAAAAGTATCATATTCCTTACGCTTTAATTATGGGTAAGAAGGAAGCCGTAGAAAAGACAATTATCGTAAGAAATAACGATACACACGCTCAGGAGGTGGTAAATCTAGTAGATTTACCTAAATACATGAAGAGACTTGAAAAATAACTAGGTATATAGTACTATAAACCAACTATGGCAATTAATGTAGAAATAACAAGAAACGGAACTGAGAACAGTGCAGGAGTTATTCGTCGTTTTACAAAGAAGGTACAAGGATCTGGTATCCTTCCTCGTGTAAGAAGTCTAAGATACAATCAGCGTGTACTATCATCATACAAGACTAAGATGAAGACTCTAAAGTCTCTAGCAAGAAAGGCTGAGATACAAGAACTTATCAAGCTTGGTAAGATGCAGGAAAAGACTTCTCGTTTTTCTAAATAATGTCCACTCTCAATTTTCACATAACAAATACAACGAAATCAAAGTTGCCTAATTTTGATTTTCCTAAAATGAAGGAGGCAGTGCTTGGAAAGAAGTATGAGCTATCAGTGATAATTATAGGTAAGAAGGAAATACAAAAACTTAATAAGGACTACAGGGAGATAAATAAGCCTACGGATATTTTGAGTTTCCCTCTTTCTGACGATTTTGGTGAAATATATATTAATCCAGAAATGACTCGTATTGAATCTAAGAAATTTGATCGTAGTTACGAGAATTTCTTCGCTTTTATATTTATCCACGGTTTGGTGCATTTGAAAGGATTCGATCATGGTAGTACAATGGAGAGTATAGAGGCTCGTTTCCGAAAACAATTCGGCATTTGAGACTCTTTCTCAAAATGTCACGATCTTTAATTACTGGTATTGATATTGGAACTCACCACATCAAAGTGGTTATTACTGATTCTTCAGAAAAAAATACTAAAAGTGAATACAAGAATCAACCGAAGGTTGTAGCAACTGGAGTTGCTGAGACTCGTGGTATGAGACATGGATACATTCTAAATGTAGCTGATGTTGCATCTAGCATATTGGAAGCAGTAAATCAGGCTGAGAAGAAGGCTGAGACTAAAGTAAAGAAAGCATTTATATCTATCGGTGGTATTGGGCTATCAAGTATTACCTCTTCTAGTTCTGTAATTATCTCTAGAGCTGATCTTGAAATTACTTCACTTGATATTAAGAAAGTACAGGAGCAATGCGAGAAAGATATTCCACCTGCTATGTCTCTAAACAAAAAGATTATCCATAGCATACCTGTTCAATACAAAGTTGATGGTAGAGTTGTACTTGGAAAACCTGAAGGAATGAAGGGTAGTAAATTTGAAGTTAAGACTTTGTATATTACATGTCTTGAGCAACATCTAAACGATATTATAGAGTCAGTTGAAGAAGCTGGTATTAGTGTCCAGGATGTAATGGCATCCCCTATTGCATCAAGTCTAGTAACTCTTACCAAATCTCAGAAAATTGCTGGGTGTATATTAGTTAATATTGGAGCTGAGACAGTATCAGCAGCAGTGTTTGAGAACAATATTCCATCTTCTCTTGAAGTCTTCCCTATCGGTTCAACAGATATAACTAATGATATTGCACTAGGACTAAAAGTTCCTCTTGAGGAAGCAGAGCAAATAAAGATTGGAGCTATTACAGGAACATCATATCCTAGAAAGAAGTTAGAAGAGATTGTTACTGCTCGCCTATCAGATATATTTGAATTAATTGAAGCTCACCTAAAGAAGATTGGTAGAAATGGGCTATTACCTGCTGGTATTGTTTTAACTGGTGGTGGTGCTTCCCTGTCTGGTATTGAGGAGATGGCTAAGAATGCACTTCGCCTACCTTCACGTGTTGGAACTCTTAACTTAGGACTTAATGACAAGAATGGACTTAAGGATTCTTCTTGGGCTGTTGCATATGGTCTATGTGTTCTTGGAATGCATGCTGATGAGGATATGCCACTAGATTCTGGAGATAGGTTCTTTAATGATCTCAAGAAGACTGTAATGGCTTGGTTAAGGCAGTTTTTACCATAATTATCTATATTTTCAAGTGTTTTGACTTCTCCAAACCATTTGATAAGATTGGTCTATGCCGAATATCACACCAGAAATTGAAGCTTTTGCCCGCATTAAAGTAATCGGAGTTGGAGGATCCGGAAAAAATGCTGTAAACCACATGATCAACTCAAAGGTTAAAGGTGTTGATTTCATTTCTATAAACACAGATGCTCAAGATTTACATCACTCACTAGCTAAGAAAAGAATACATATTGGTAAGAGTCTAACTCGTGGACTTGGTACAGGAATGAATCCTGAGATGGGCAAGCGTGCAGTTGAGGAGACTAAGGAGGATGTTCAGGATGCACTTAAGGGTGCTGATATGGTTTTCGTTGCTTGTGGACTTGGAGGAGGAACTGGTAGTGGTGCTAGTCCAGTTGTTGCTCGTACAGCAAAGGAACTTGGTGCACTTACAGTTGCTGTTGTTACTAAGCCTTTCTTCTTTGAAGGACAAGCTCGTACAAAGATTGCTGAGAGTGGACTTGAGGAACTTAGAAAAGAAGTTGATGCTATCATCGTAATTCCTAATGATCGCCTACTCTCAACTATCGACAAGAATACTACAGTAAAGAATGCATTCTCAATATGTGATGAGATACTAAGACAAGCTGTTGAAGGTATCTCTGATCTCATTACTACTCCTGGATTGATTAACATAGACTTCGCTGACATACGAACAGTTATGGAAAGTGCTGGATCTGCACTTATGGGTATTGGATCAGCTATCGGTGAGAACAGAGCTATTGAAGCTGCTAAGATGGCTATCAACTCCCCTCTTCTTGATGTATCAATTAACGGAGCTCGTGGAGTTCTCTTCTCTATCGCTGGAGGTGAAGACCTAACAATGTTTGAGATACAAGATGCTGCTAAGGTTATAACTGAATCAGTTGATCCTAATGCTAAAGTTATTTTCGGTACAGTTAGAGATGACAAGCTTAAGAAGGGCGAAGTTAAGGTTACCGTTATCGCTGCTGGTTTTCCTGAAGGGATAATGACAAATAGCGAAGTAGCTGCTAGAAATGCTAGTGCTAATGTAGAGACAAAGCCTAAGGAAGAACCAGTGAAGAAGTTCTTTAATACGACTCCAGTACAACCAGTTGCTCCAAAGATTATTGAGAAGGTTGAGGAGAAGAAGGATCTTAAGAATGAAGTTCAGAATGATGACGATGATTGGGGTGCAGTACCTGCATTCTTGAGGAGAAGTAAGTTGAAGTAACAAAAAAGGGCCCTCAGTGGGTCCTTTTGTTTGCCGACTACTGTCATTCTGGCTTGATAGTTGGCAGATTCAAGAATTGCTTTTCGAATTCGGCCAGAACTGGCTCTTCAAGAAGAGGTTCTCGGTCTGCGCATTCCTTAGCGGTAAAGAGAAGAATGAGCCACTCGATTCGAGTCAATTTGAACTCAATCAGACGACATCTTAATATTGGGCTACTTTGCGCTGAGAATTTATCGATTTCATCAAGAATGGCAATAGCTAGTTTCGTCAGTCTTTCTTTTGATTCACCTGTGATTTTATCTTCACCAAGTTCGGAAATCGATCGGTGACAGATTCCAACAAAAACTAACCAGGCTGTTGAAGGTAATTTGATACTTACAGGTTCAATTGAGTTCATATGGGTCCTTTGGTGTGCTGTGCGGATCACATGATCCACGTTTTCCTCCTTGTTCTATCACACATCTCTCCGTATTTCAATATTCTTAGTTACTATCACGTATTAAATAATACTTTGATTGACGCTAAGTGTAAATTTGATATTATCTATATTAATAGCTTGTGGCCAATGATCAAATCATGATGGCCGGCTCGGCATCAAAGCTGACAGCGAGCTTTGTAAAGAACTCCTTCGGGAGTTTTTTACTTCTGTTACACGGGTGTGTTTTAAATTGACAACATATCCTAGTCTGCTATCATCTAGAGTAGATAAATTTACTTTTTTATGGGGCTAAATGCAGAAATGGCTCTACTGCGGGTCATAGAGTACTAGAAATAGCTACCCTATGTTACGAGAGAGGGTTCGCCGTCCTCTAGCTCCATAAAAGTGTGAATTTAGATAGGTATTTGTCTCCTGTCACAAAGGAAGAAACTATATGGATATCTTCCCTATCAACTTCTAAGATACATACGTAAATTGTATTTTTAATCACCTTGGAGAATAGGTAACTACCCTTCCTACCTTTTTTGTTTGTATAAATACAATCTGGTTTGGTAATCATATTTCTAATGTAATTAATTATTACGTAGAAATCTTTTGGATTTACCTTTTCGAATATATGTCTATCGTAAATATGTTTTAGTGATTTGGTATTTATATACACCCTTCTGGTTTTACTTCTACATATTTCTTTAATTTCAGGTCTAATAAGACAGATAAATGCTCTACAAGTGAATATACTACTCTTGTATTCGGTATCCTTAATGTATTTGTTATATAGTTTTCGTACTGACACCTATTAACCATAACAAACCGAGATAAAATCTAAATAAAATTTTGATAAAATCCGGATAAAATCAAGCATTAAACAACAGTATTACAATATATGCTATAATCTCACTTATGAAATATGACCTTACAATCATCGGTGGTGGACCAGCTGGAGTTTCTGCAGGAGTGTATGCAGCACGTAAAGAACTTAAGACTCTTTTTGTTACAAAGGATTGGAATAGTCAGAGTACTGTATCTGAAGGTATTGAGAATTGGATTGGTACTGTAAAGATTCCTGGAATAGAGTTTGCTAAGAGTCTAGAGAATCATCTTAGAGCATATGCTAAGGATGTTGTAGATATACACGTTGGTGAAGCTGTTACAAAAGTTGAGAAGATTGATGGTGGATTTAAGATAGTTACTAACAAGGGAGAATATGAGTCTAAGACTGTACTAGTTTCTGCTGGTAGTTTCAGAAAGAAGCTTGAAGCAAAGGGTGCTGATGTATTCGAGCATAAGGGTCTTACATATTGTGCATCATGTGATGGTCCTCTATTTGCAGACCAAGATGTTGTTGTTGTGGGTGGTGGTAATGCTGCATTTGAGAGTGCCTCTCAACTTCTTGCATATTGTAAGAGTGTTACATTGATTAACAGATCTGATAGTTTCAGAGCTGATCCTGTTACTGTTGAAGCGGTATCTAGAAATGCTCATTTTAAGATTATTAAAAATGCAGTTTCAAAGGAGGTTAAGGGTGATAAGTTTGTAAGTTCATTTGTATACACTGACTCTAAGACTAATACTGATGTAGAGATTCCTGCTTCAGGAATATTCGTTGAGATTGGATCTATACCTACTACATATTTCGTTAAGGATTTGGTTAAGATGACTGAGTATAACCAGGTAATAGTTGATCCTAGAAATCAGAGAACATCTGTAGATGGAGTATGGGCAGCTGGTGATTGTACTGATGGCCTATACCACCAAAACAACATTGCTGCAGGAGACGCTGTAAAGGCTCTGGAGGACATATACATATACTTGAAGGCTAAGTAGTATTACCCCTCTTTTAGGGCATTTTAGGGCCTTTTGGGAGCTATTTAACCCCATTACACAACTCTCCCCATAGTCCTAGTTTACCCTCTTTTGCCTGTTTTTCTAGGTCCTTAAACTCCTTTTGATACTTGTAGGGTATGTTGTATGTATACTCATGTGCATATCCCTTTTCTATCATATAGCTATTAATGAATATATCTTCATCATTGTGTACATATGCAAGTAGTCTTCCATACTTATCACTCTTCCCTTGTGTAGGATCTGTGTCTAGGGTTACTGTATGTTTTGTTAATAGCTGTTTAGCCATACTACTTGCCTCTTTTCCGAAACATTGTACTACCTTTCTTGGATCAACAGTCTCTGGAGTATCTACTCCTATCAATCTTACCTTAACAGTGTAACCATCTACTTTTACATTGAATGTATCTCCATCCACTACCTTTATCACTTCATACTGTTTGTTTGGATCTATTTCTGGTATGTAATTCTTCTGTTTTGCTGTATTAGTTGATACATAACCTGCTCCACCAGTTGAAGCTATTATAATTGCAATGATTATTGATTTTATTTTGTATTTTTTAAGAAAAGTAGAGAAAGACATGGGGATAGGATATCATGGAAATGGAGGATTAACGAGTTGATAAAAAAATTATGATACAATCACTTACATGATATCAAAAGCAAAAAATTATGCTTACATAGATAGTCAGAATTTAAACCTTGGAATACAGAAACTTGGTTGGAAGATGGACTATAAGAAATTCAGAATATACCTTAAGGAGAAGTATATGGTTGAAAAAGCATACATGTTTATAGGTTTTGTTGCACTCAATCAAAAACTCTATGACAAACTCCAGGAAGCTGGTTTTATCCTAAAGTTTAAACCGACTGTGCAAGACTCTGATGGTAAGGTTAAAGGAAATGTTGATGCAGATTTAGTGCTTCAAGCGGTAATCGACATAATTGAGTACGAGCAAGCAGTAATTATTTCGAGTGATGGAGACTTCTATTCTCTAATTCAATATCTTGCAGAAAAAAACAAATTAAGGGCAGTGGTTAGTCCAGATAGCAAGAATTGTTCTGCTCTTCTTAAGCAGACCGCAAAAGATAAGATGCAGTATATGTATGATTTAAAAGGAAAACTTGAGTATAAGTTTGATGATAATAAGAAAAGCACCACATAAGGACGAAACCTTATGCAGTGCTTTTCAGTAGAAATACCTCTATATACTAGCTGATATGTTTACAAAAGTCAACCTAAAATCTATTTAATTAGTACCACCTGCCACTCATCTTCATATGCTATTTTCTCGTCAGTGGGTATGTATTCTTCTAATTTAATATTACTCAAATACTTCTTATGAACATTTAGAAGTGTTTCTTCATATTTCTCTTTACCTTTAAGGGTTAGGTAGAAACGGTACTCACCTTCTGGTAAGTTTGGTTTTGGTAACCATTTTCTGTTCTCGTAAGCTTCATCTACCAATGATTCTGGTAGTTCCCTTTTACCTATTGTAAATATTCCTTCTCCGTTTGATGTGTAGCGGTAGAGTTTTAACATATTTGTATATTATCACAAAAATTAATCCCCGCACGTAAGTACGGGGAGTAAATGTGGCAAACTTTACCTAACAATTTTTCCTTCTAAAGACCAAAGATCCTCCTCGAGCAACAACAGTTGGAACTTTGAACTTGGGAAAGCAATCACAAATCTTACCATTAACTCTTGTGAAGCAATCTCTGCATACATGCATTGGGAAAATAGATCCATAAAAGTTTAAAAGTGCAATTTTGCTAGCTCTAGAATTGCATCCAACCATGAAGCACTCATATTCTGATGATTCCATTGAGATACCAGCTGGTAGATCGAACAACATGTGATAGTCATCTCTGCTGAAGGTGCGATCAGCTAAGGTCTGAAGACTCCAAAATTCTCGAACAGTGAGTTCTTCTGGCCTAAAGAAGATTACTCGCGGGCATGACCTAAGGAGATCTCCATCTAGAAGGAAGGATAGGTCATCAGCCTCCAAGTATGCCTTGTATCTTTCATCCCAATCCGCAACAACCAAGTGTGTGTAGCCTAGGTGTCTTGCTTCGACCTCTCGATGGTAAAAAACAGCGACAGTGCGTCCGTTACCACTAATGTCAGAGTTAGTTGCTATAGCAACCCCCTCGAAGGAAGCTCTGCACAGATCATTCTCTGCAACAACGATTGACCAAATAACGATTTGATTCCCTTGTGAATCAAGGACTGGTGTAGTATCGCTCATATGTCTCCTAGTTTGTAATGTCTAGGACTAAGTTACTATTTTTTAGGAAATAGTACAAGCTATTGTGTACTATCCTGAAATCACAGGTAGCTTACCTATATACTCTGTATTGTTTACCAAATCAACTAATACTTGAGCTACCTTCTTCCTACTTGTTTGTAGTTCTGCTGGACCTCCTTCAGTTAGTTTGTAACCTTTAACCTCTGTGTCCTTCTTACTAAGTTTTAGTACTCGGACAACTGTAAAATCTAATCCTGAGTCTTGTAGAACTTTTACATGCTGAACTCCATCATTAACTCGGTCTGGATCAACCGCTTTGACTATAACATTAAGTAGTCTGTCGATTGCAGAAGGAATATCATTAGCTACTCTTGCTCCTGTACCTGTTAGACTAAGTATTCGTCTTATACCACTTTCCTTCATAGCTTTTGTAATATTAGTAATTCCTTTAGTTTGCATTAATGGATCAGATCCTTTGATATGACCTAACGCACTAATTACTGCATTACAACCACTTACTGCATCACGAACACTATCATAGTCCATTACATTTCCACTCTTTATAGTTATTCCTTCTGGTAAATACTTATTAGATGTATTGCTATATACGAATGCTACGATCTCAAAACCTTGAGATTTAGCATAATTTACTACTTCTACCCCTGTCCTTCCGTCTGCTCCAAATATGCATATTTTCATATTGTTTTGGTTTTAAATTTGTTGATGAGAGTATTATATAGCGGATTGGGAGAATGTTGAATGGAGGGTGAATAAATTTGACTTATAGGGTACAGGTAATTGGTGAACATATAGCGTGACTTTCAGAACTTTGATACAAAGAAATTACACAGAATTATCAATCCAATATTTATCCGAATTAATTTGTTAAAACAGAAAACCCACCAAAGCGGAATTCCGCTGGTGAGTTGTTTCTAGATAATTCGCAAGTTTTCTGTAACTCAGTGGGCAGACAGCCATTCTTCTATTTTTTGAGTGCGGCTTTTAGGCGGGCTTGAATAGCGTTAGCATTCCGTAAGAACTTTTGAGCTTGTTTTACAAGGTCTGCTGTCTCCTGTAACAAAGCTTCCAGATCTCCAGTGACAGCATTGTCTGTAGAACTCATAGTTTGTGCCTCCAAGAAATCAAGCGCTTGCTCAATCTTGGTTTTTACATTTCCACCTATTTTGTCCTGCTTAAGATTTTTGGCCCACCTTACTAAGGTAGGGTGAGCTATGTTCTGGAAGTTAGGAGAGGGGCGAAGTGCTATAGCCATTGAGCGTAGGTTTTTGAAACGCTTCCGAGTCTGCAAAAAGCGCAGATAAAGGGTCTGTGTTTTCATATTCTATGCAGAAAACTACCATTGTTTCTTTAAATAAGCAACAATTTTCAGAACTCGTAAAACGCTGTTTCTTATTATCAATTCGTTAAACTACACGAAAGATATAAAATCATCGATATCATCTTTTCTAAAATTTTTGTTTACCAGAATAGCTTGCATTACAAGGTAAGAAGTACTTGAGTGCCTTGAAAACCACTTTAATACTATTTGTGACCCTACAGGGAATCGAACCCTGGTTCTCACATTGAAAACGTGATGTCCTAACCGTTAGACGATAGGGCCAATAGCACAATGAAATACTAACATATTTTTAAAAAATGGCAAAAATGTTACAATATATGACATTAAAATTAATTAATAGAACATGAAAGGATTTATTGAATTCATTCGTACTCAAGGTGTCGTTGGTCTAGCTGTTGGATTTATCCTAGGTAAAGCTGTATCTGATGTTGTTGCATCTATAGTTAATGATCTTGTTAATCCTATCATTGGTATTGTATTAGGTAGATTTGGTGATCTCTCTGCCCTATCCCTTCACGTACTCTCTGCAAACATTACATATGGTAAGTTCATTAGTATATTAATTAACTTCGCTATCATATCTCTTGTTGTATATTTTGGTGTTAAGAAACTAGGACTTGATAAGTTGGATAGGCCAAAACAATAATGCTTGCATATATTACAAGTATAGTCTGGGGTATATTAATT
>JBIIIW010000035.1:0-6487 GCA_044234345.1 Minisyncoccia bacterium | reverse complement strand
GTATTGAAGTGAATAGGATTGATGCGCGCTATAGATTGATCTTGTTGTTTATCATCAACACCAAATATGTGATCAAATGGAGTCGTATCGGTTGATGGATATCGGGTTACGTAATGTCTAAAAGATGTACCTGATGTAAATGTAGTTATCAAGAATCTATCTATAGTACTAATATATTTAATATTAGTCATGGTTCCGGATGCAGGAAACGTTGCTATACCTCCTGGCGGTATTTCCTGTCTAATATTGGCTGCGGTAATGTAAGTTGTGTTACCAGTCGTTATACCTGATACCGCGGCACAACAGAGTCTCGTTGTTGTTACAAAGTACAGGAATGAAGATCCTGACCCTGGTCCATGAGAAGTAGTAGCAATCTCTAGATTCTGTGCTGACTGGTTGGGTATTGTTCCTGTCACAGCTTGTGTACCTGTTATGACGATATTAGCTCCAGCAAGTGTCATCTTACCTGCTGCAACCGTATCGTTTGCGCACAAATTATATCTAAAAAATCTTGATGTAGATGTGTTTGTTCCGTCTAATACATAGGCATAATGCGTCTGCTTATTAATCTCTGCTTCAATCGCTATACCACTGGCTGCTGTGTTTGTTACAGTTCCAGTATCTGCCAGCCAATATACACCTCTTTCGTTTCTTACTGTACTGGCAATAGATGGAAATGTTGAACCTGCAGTAGTGAAGTCATGGTATCCAGCACCTTTCAGAAGGAACAAGCCTCCGTTTACTGCGGTGGTATTAGTTAGTAATATTGCAAACCTCAACTCTTCAATTACATAGGAAGTTCCTGCTGGTATTACCCCAGGAGGCGTCGTTAGGTTTAGTGAAGTATCACTTGTAATCGCTCCTATGTGATACCAGTTAGTAATTGCGGTTGGATCAGTTGAGCCAAATCCGATACGTGGTCCGAGACCTCCAGATACTGAGGTTGAGGCGGTACCTGCAGCCAAAAGGTCTGTTGAGAACAAAGTACTTGTTCCAGTAACTGTACAAGATGCAATTACAAATGCAGTACCTGCAGCGATTGGACTTGAACATCCTAGTATTGTAATAGATGTAGTACTGGCAAATGCCACGATTGGATACCAACAGTTAATCTGAGCTACGTTTGTACTACCAAAACCTATCATTCTACCTATATGAGTAGCTGCAAATGTTGTACCTACTCCTGTGACAGCTCCGGCAATTGTTACTGTCACAGTTCCTGTGGCAAATATACTTACTGGAGCTGCTACGGCTACGGTTCCTGTGGTGTGGAGATAGCGTATTGCCTTAAAACCTCTTGCTATGTTTGTTGCTTGTGGAGTAGTTGCTGTAATGAATCCCTTCCAGTTATATGTCGCTAAGCTTTTGTTGTATTCATATAGGAATATACGCTTAGCTGCAGCTGTGGTAGCTTCAATCATGAAGACCCGGTCGATAGTTGAACTAAAGCTAATGATAGAGGGGAAAATCATAGGCACTGCCGTTGACTCTTCCATAGGTCTTGCTACCGCCACAGGTAGTGGGCCTACGAAGTTGTCTTCAGGCAACACACCACTACTCTGTATCATCAAGGTTCCAAGATTCGTTTTTGTTGAATCGTACGAAGAGATAGGAGTGGTAGTTCCTGTAAAATTGTGTTCGACAGCTCTAAGTGACATATTAATTTTGAGTTAACAATGCTTTAATTCTAATATTATCCGGTAGAGTCGATGGAGTATATCTTATATATGTTATCTCATTTGCTTTGTCGGTTGTGTTGTATGCGGTCCAGTTACTACCAGCATCAATTGTTTTCTCCCAAGTTCCATATGTCGCAGATGTGGTGGTATCGTCTAGAAGAAGTCCTCCAGTAATTGCATCGTATAGGCGTATTCTTAGTGTTGGTACTGTAGTTCCAAACGCAGTTGAGAATCTCCAAGCAAACCGCTTGCTTGAAACTGAACTTTGGCCGCCTGATGGCTGGTAATGAGAATCAGTCGTGTAGTCATCATACAGAACTGCTAATGACATAATTCTGGCTGCTGAGCTTAACATCGAGATGGTTTCGAATTCAAACATAAACTGGATTGTAGAAGATGGAGATACTCCATCTAGATCTCCATCTCTAGGTAACAGAGTCCACTCACCCGTGTTATCAGTTATTCCACTTATCCTATAGTAAGTAAACACTGCTCCGAGTGGAATGATAAACCTACCAGCACCAAGACTATCTACTTTTGAAACCAATAGTCTTCTAAACGACAGACAGTTAGGAGTAGATATACTAGGAGAAATTACCCTTTGGTTAGTTGACGCTGCAAATGTTGTGTGTGCGGCTAGTGGGATGGCATACATGTGACACAATAGGGCTGTTGCTCCGTGTTTTATAACATGAGCAATACCGTTCTCACTCCATACAGATGTAACCTGCGATAGAGAGTTAAAGAATATTGGTATGTTTGGATCAGCAATTGACTGCTCTTGCTGCTTAACATCCACTCCCCAAATATGATCAAACTGATCTCCAGCGGTAGCTGGGTATCTAGTAACATACTGTCTAATACCCGCAGCTCCTGTTGTAAGCACAATTAGACGATCCATAGAATCAGCGATTTCTACACAGTTAAGTGCTGATGTGGCTGGGAAGGTTGATACTGATCCTGTAGGTATTTCAGGTCTGTTGTCTGATATCCATCCTAGGTTACCGGTAAATATCTTAGACACTGCTGCACGGTATATACGAGTTGTTGTAACAAAGTATAGTGATAGCTCACCTGCTCCTGGGCCATGGTTTAGTGTACCAATTCTTCCATTGTTAACTCCGGACAGTGTACCTGTTACTAATTGGTTAGATGTAGAGATAACATCAGCTGAGTCTATGATGAACGATGCTCCTGAACCTATGGTTCCAGCAGATGAGGATAGTGTGATTGATGTGGTTGAAGTGAATGCAGATATTGTATACCAAGTAGTTACTGTTGCTGGACTTGTAGTACCAAAACCAATCATCATACCTACCATACTTGCTGTAAATGTAGTACCTGTACCAGTTACAGCCACTCCTGATACAGCTACTGTACCTGTAGTGTAGTATGCAATTGACATAGTCATCTTACCTGAAGCTATAGTACCTGTTGCTCTAAGATTGTATCTGTAAACTCTGGCGAATGTAGAACCGAATCCGTCTAGTACGTAAGCATAGTGTAGTCCCTTGTTAACCTCTGGTGCAATGGTTAGTCCACAAGGTTGTTGGTTTGTAACTACGTTACCTGTTGTACCTGCGTCGGAGAGCCAGTAGACACCTCTTTGATCATCGATAGCACTGGCAATAGATGGAAATGTTGAACCTGCAGTAGTGAAGTCATGGTATCCAGCACCTTTCAGAAGGAATAAACCTCCGTTTGCAACAGTAGTGTTAGTTAGTGTGATAGCGAATCTTAATTCTTCTATCACATATGCTGTACCTGCAGGAATAACTCCAGGAGATGTTGTTAGGTTTAGTGAAGTATCACTTGTAATCGCTCCTATGTGATACCAGTTAGTAATTGCGGTTGGATCAGTTGAGCCAAATCCGATACGTGGTCCGAGACCTCCAGATACTGAGGTTGAGGCGGTACCAGCGGCTACACCTTCCGTTGAGAATGCAGTTCCTGTTCCAGTAACTGTACAAGATGCAATTACAAATGCAGTACCTGCAGCGATTGGACTTGAACATCCTAGTATTGTAATAGATGTAGTACTGGCAAATGCTACGATTGGATACCAACAGTTAATCTGAGCCACGTTTGTACTACCAAAACCTATCATTCTACCTATATGAGTAGCTGCAAATGTTGTACCTACTCCTGTGACAGCTCCGGCAATTGTTACTGTCACAGTTCCTGTAGCAAATATACTTACTGGAGCTGCTACCGCTACGGTTCCTGTGGTATATAGATACCTAAGTGCTCTAAAACCACGGTTTACGTTAGTACCGCTGGGAGTAGTTGCTGTAATGAATCCTTTCCAGTTATATGTCGCTAAGCTTTTGTTGTATTCATATAGGAATATACGCTTTGTTGCTGCAACACCGTTTTCGATTAAAAACACCCAATCTATAGTAGAACTAAATTGTATTGCATGGGGAAACACCATAGCAACAGGTGTTGATTCTTCCATTGGACGTGCGATTGCTACTGGAAGTGGACCGACGAAGTTATCCTCGGGATTCGGACCGCTTCTTTGGATCATAAGGCTACCCAAATTCGTCTCAGTTGAATCATATGACGAAATCGTCGTGGTGGGTCCGTTAAAAATGTGTTCGACAGCTCGTATAGCCATATATTATACTTCTAAATAATCTATATTAATCTGCACTGTGGTCGTACCTGAAATTACACAGTATAGAACCTCATTTACTCCTCCTTCTATATAGTTTGGATGATTATTAGATCCATACAACCCTCCTGTTTTAGGCGATACATACTTCTCATGATCTGTTCCTCCTGATGTGAATCTAAATGATACTGATGTGGCATCTGCTGTTAGAGAAAATCGGGACGCATACACTCTAATTCTCTTGCCTGAGTCTGGAGTTCTAACATTACCTGATGAAGACAAACTAATTGATAGCTTAGTTACTCCTTGTCCTGTAAGTAGAGTTGCTAGTGTATCTTCTGTTGCTGGATCTATTCTGGTATTTGAGGAATTTTTTACTCCTACAACACTAGATGACGGAGTACTACCCATAACTAACGCCGACGCTTTGTTAGGTAATAGCTGTGAAGCTACGACTCCAACTCCTGCAACACCCAAAGTTTTAAGAAAAAATCTCTTATCGCTATCTTGTATACTGTGATCAGTATTTTTTTCGACATTAAAATCATTCTGTTTTTTTAAAACAGGACCATTATCAATGTCTTTAACATTTTCTTTTATTAATCTAAAAGAATGTATATTTTTAAGCATAAAAAGCAATGGGCATTTGTCTATAATTATCGTTTAGATTTAGATTTACCGCAAGACACTTTTTTGATGCTTTATCCACATATGAGATGCGGATAGTGCATATACTATTTCTTTCGCAAGATCACCTTCTTAACTGCTTCATATATACTCACTTCATCCATTTTGTAGTGCTTAATTAGTTCATCAGGGGTTCCAGACTGTCCAAAACTATCATTAACACCTATAAACTCAATTGGAACTGGGTAATGACGAGCTAAACACTCTGCCACTGCAGATCCCATTCCTCCAGCAACCTGATGTTCTTCTACAGTAACTATTGCGCCAGTCTCATGAGCTAGTCTCCAGATATACTCCCCATCTAATGGCTTAATTGTCGCCAAATTAGTAACTTTTACATCGATTCCCTCTTTTTCTAGTCTGTCTGCGACAATTAGTGCCTTGTGTACGAGTGCTCCAGTTGCAACTATACCTACCACCGCCTTCTTACCACCCTTCGGTTCGAAGAATGTCTGTGCTCTCCCTATTTCAAATGGAGTTTCATTGGTTGTTATAACTGGTGAAGGATGTCTAGCAAGTCGTATGTATGTTGGATACTTGGTTTGTGAACAAACTACAGTAGCCTTCTTGGCTTCAACAGCATCGCAAGGTGAAATAACTACCATATTCGGTATTACTCGAGTTATAGCTATATCCTCTAGTGCTTGATGTGTTCCACCATCAGGCCCTACAGATACTCCGGCATGTGATCCTGCTATCTTAACTGGTCTGTCGTTATAGCAGATAGTTGTTCGTATTTGCTCCCAGTTGCGTCCAGGAGAAAACATTGCATATGAGGTTATAAACGGCACCTTACCCATAGCTGCCATCCCAGAAGCTACACTTGCCATATTTTGTTCAGCTATACCAATTTCTACAAACCTATCAGGGAATTTCGCTTTGAACATATTCATGTTTGTAGAGTCAGTAAGATCAGAGCAAAGCCCAACTACTCTCGTGTCAATCTCTGCGGCACGCAATAGCCCCTCCCCAAATCCTTTTCGTATTGGGACTAGTTCTACGTTAGGATCTAATACTTTATCATTTAACTTTTGAGAAAGATTTATCATGCACTAATTATAGCACAGGGTTAATTGATAGTAAGTTTTAAACCTAGTTCAGTTGTAATTTTTTGCAAGAAAGACAGAGTAGGATTAGTTCTTCCTGATTCAAAACGTGCTAATGCTGACTGAGCAATACCTAGCTTCTTAGCTAACTGTCTTTGTGTTAGCTTCTTATCTACACGTGCCATAATCAAAGCTTCATATATTTTAAATTCCACCTCGAGATTATCGTAGGCTTGCTTAAACCCTGTCTTCTTTAATTGTTCTCGCTCGAATTGTTCGAAGGTTTTCATGGTTAGTATGATAACATATATGTTATATTATACAAGTAATTTTATTTCGTTCTGAATACTACGTGCGTACTTGATGTCACGTATATTGATTTTCCATACTTTTTTAATGAAGCCATGTATAAGATATGCTTTGTTATTATGAAAGACATAGAGTATCCTTATATTACT
>JBIIIW010000022.1:0-6516 GCA_044234345.1 Minisyncoccia bacterium | reverse complement strand
ATCCCCTACCAATCCTTCTTCTAGATGACGAGTTATTCCTACATCTATTACAATACTCCTGTCATTAACATAATTCTCATCTACAAACTTAGGTTTACCAATAGCTACAATTAGAATATCGGATGATTTAGCTATGTCTGCAGTATTCTCTGTCTTGCTATGGCATACAGTAACTATTGCTCCTTCCTCTGTACACATATCTGCTATAGGTTTACCGACAAGTTTTGATCTGCCCATTACTACTACCTTTTTGTCTTTAAGTGGTATTTGATAGTATGCAAGTAACTGTGATATTCCGCGTGCTGTTGCTGGTGTAAACTTTGTATTTGAAGTTAGTCCGTCTACATCCTTATTTGGATCTATGTTTTCGATAACTATATCTGCATTTAAATGTTCTGGTAATGGTAGTTGTACGATTATCCCATGCACACTGCTATCCATATTGTATTTTTGTATGCTCGCTATTACCTCTTCTTGCTTAACATAATTTGCGAATTGAACGTGTATCTCTCTTGCCCCTATCTTACTCGCAAATGATTTCTTTGCTTTAATGAATGCATCTGAGTCTGCTCTGTTACCAACTTGAATTATGACCAAACAAGGTACGGTATTTAAATTAGAGATTTTCTCCTTAAGTATTGGTAGATAGTGTTCTCGTGCTTTTCTTCCATCTATTAAAATCATGTTTTTACATTACCATGATTTTTCTGGTATATCTAGAGTAACGATTTTTCTTTCTTCTGTTGTTGCTGTTGTAAACTCTAGTGATGTTTCTGTTAGTGCAACCTTTTGATCTGGTAGTCTTACACTTGATCCATACTTACTGTCTCCAACTATTGGATGTCCTATGTGTGATAGCTGAGCACGTATCTGATGATGACGTCCGGTCTTAAGTACTACTTTAAGTAGAGAATATTCTCCTTCTGTCTTAATTAGTGTATATGCTAACTCTGCCCTATCAGCTCCTCTGGTTTCTGTATCGAATACTTCTGCATAGTTTTGGTTTTCATCGTGTTTGAGATAGTTAACTAATGTTTCTTCTTTACTTTTAACTATACCCATTACCCAAGCGTGATATGTCTTCTTTACTGTATGCTCTCTCCATTGTTCTGATAGCCTACTAGCTCCTTTTGAGGTTTTAGCGAATAGCACAATACCATCTACATTACGATCTAGTCTGTGTATGAGACCAAGGAATACATTTCCTGGCTTACTATATTTGTGTTTTATATATGTCTTTACTTCATCAAGTAACGATATATCTCCTGACTTGTCTCCCTGTACCAAGATACCTGCAGGTTTGTATACTGCAATTAGGTGATTGTCTTCGTAGAGGACGTTTAGTGGTGGCATGAAGTTAAGATATCATATATTTTGAGTAATGAGAAAGGGCCACGCGCTTTCGCACATGGCCCAAACGAAGTATTCGCAATTCCTTTTAGTCTTATCGCTATAGGTTTCAGGTTTTACCCTTTTTATTAGTTATCCAGTCAAACAATTTAGTTCGCGCGATTGTAAGTATCTGGACCTGCAAGCGACTGAATTCAACTGCTTCAAAGGCGCCTTTGTAACAGTTTACTTGGGGATAAATATTACCCGTATTAACGGGCAACCATTGGAATATCCGTTTACCAGGTGAGGACTCTTTGTCCAACCCAAAATTCAGATATCTGTCTAAAGACATACCAAACCCCACAACCCCAACACATCAACAACCCGAAAGTTGTGCGAAGATGTGATTGGTTTAGACTTCTCCCTATGAGGGAATCACTTTGTTTTATTAGGAACTACTATACCGAGATTTAGGTTATACCTAGGAATAATATATGTCAAGCTACCCCCTCCACCTAGCAAATATCCCACAAGGCAACTCCCTGCCACTTACTTCAGGTATTGTAAGCTCTCCAATCTCTATACTTCCACCAAACTTCTCTACTAGTACCTCTAATACATTTCTGTAAGCTATAGCGGAATACCCTGCTGAGTATCCATTGATGATGAAGAATAGCGGTTTGTCTTTCAGTAGCTTAATACAATTCTCTACTAGTGGTAGAAAATCTTCTTCTATCTTCCATACCTCTTTGTTTGCACCATGACCGAATGCTGGTGGATCCATTAATATTGCATCGTATTTGTTTCCCCTCTTCACTTCTCTTTCCACAAACAATCGAGCGTCCTCTAGTATCCATCGTATTGGCTTGTCCTTCAGTCCTGATAGCTCTGCATTCTCTCTTGCCCAAGTTATAGCTGACTTTGATCCGTCTACATGTACAACCTTAGCCCCTGCTTGAGCACAAGCAAGACTAGCCCCTCCTGTATATCCAAATAGGTTTAGGACATCTACACCCTCATTTCCCTTTATCACTTCCCTCATCCAATCCCAATTAGTTATATGCTCTGGAAATATACCTGTATGTTTAAATGCAGTTGGTTTGATCCAGAACTTTAAATCTGCATAATTTATTGACCACTTATCTAACTTCTCTTTCTTCTTGTATACCCACTCAGCTGAAGCCTCACTTCTTGAGAAGCTTGCATCTGCTTTCTTCCACTCACTTTCATCAAGCTTCTTTCTCCATAATGCTTGTGGGTCTGGACGAGACAAAACTACATTACCAAATTGCTCCAGCTTCTCTCCATCTCCTGAGTCTAGTAATTTGTATTCATTATTTCTCATAATTCTTATGTACTAGATATGCTGAAATTCCAAATATTGATATTGATGAGAGTGCTGATAGCACACAATACTGACAGAATGCTTTTAGTACAAATACCATTATTGTCATGAAGTATATTGAAGCTAATAGCCCTAGTATTGATATTGCTACGGGGATCTTTAGGAATATAGTTTTCTTTGTATCAAAATATACAAACAATGAGAGTATTATCACGAAGTAGTATATTGAGCCTAATAGTGATACTGGTATACCAAGTATTGTTGAATATACACTAGTTAACACAGTCTCACATCCACCTGTCGTACAAGGTGGTATTACATTCTTGAAATGCTCTACTGTTACGTATGTTGCATCAGCAAATCCAACTATAGCGATCACTAGTATCGCTATTGGTACCCACTTAGGAATTTGTTGTAGATGTAGCAGCTTCGTTGATAAGTTTTTTAAATTGTTCATATGTTTGTGCATTAATTTTCTTTCCATTTAGATAGAAAGTTGGTGTACTGTTTACTCCTGCCTTTAGTCCACTCTTTAGATCTGCATCTATCTTTGCCTTTATTTCATCTGATGAGTAATCAGCTTCAAACTTTGTAATGTCTAGAGATAGGTCTTTTGCATAACCAACAAATACTGTTTTTGGATCTGTTGATGTTGCCCAGTTGTCCTGTAGACTGAATATCTTTTCAGACATATCCCAGAACTTACCCTGCTTACCTGCTGCCTCAGCTGCTTGTGCTGCTGGTATAGCATTTTTATGTTGTGAAAGTGGGAAATGTCTGTAAACGAACTGAAAGTTATTTGATTCCTTACTATATACCTCCTCTACTAGAGGAAAGTATGCTGCACATGCTGGACACTGGAAATCACTATACTCAACAATAGTTACTCCTGTTGTTGTAGCACCCTTTACCCAATCAGTCTCACTTACCTTATCAACCGGCATAATACCTAAACTCTCCCTTTCTGCTTTGTTTGAAGCAGCTATCATACCCCATACTATTAAGCCTATAAATGCGATAAAAGCACCCCAACTAAGTATTCTTTTTATATTCATGTGGAGATTATAGCACCATTACAAAAAATGAGAAAATTCTATCAAAAGGTATATTCCTAGGGCATTCATGACGAATGCTACAGGTAGTAGCACTGTAGTCTTCATCTTAGACATACCAAGAAGTGTGATACCGAATTCATCAGGTAGTGGAGATGCAATTATCAGTGCTCCGATAATAGGAGATAGCCATCTCATGAATCCGAAGTGTAGAGACTTAAGTAAATGTTTTAATGTTGATGTTTTTAACGCTTTCTTTAGATCTTCTGCAAATCTATCTTTAATGAAGAGGAACAATATTAGATCTCCAAACATAGCTCCGAGGGCTCCCCAAAATACTACCCCTAGCATAGGTGAATGATTTGATATATGTATTAGAGTAATTGATGACGGAGCTAGAGTGAATGCTGATGTAAAGAATATTCCAGCGATGAAACTTGAGATGATATAATAGTCTTTAAAGAGAGATATTACATAGTCGATTATTCCTAATTTAGAGAATATAACTGCAACTAGTATACCGATAGATATCATCACGACATCTCTTACGAGCGCATATGCATTTTTCTTTTGCTTAACAACCATATTCTATTTCATTATACCAAATATATTCATAAACTTTACCGGATCTATTGATACTCCGTTTAATTTAATACTTAGATGTAAGTGTGGTGATTCTGCATAACCTGTCATACCACTGTACCCTATTACCTGTCCGACTTTCACTGTATCTCCCTGTTTAACTTTAAGATCTGACATATGCATGTACAGCGTATTTAGTCCTAGTCCATGGTCGATGACTATGGTTTTGCCGTAGACAGTATATTCATCTGAGATCTTAACAACTCCATCATTCATTGCCATAACTTCTGTACCCACCTTTGCTCTAAAGTCAGTACCTTTGTGAACTATAACGTATCCGACTGTATCTCTGTTATATCCATAGTCATCAGTCACAAAAAGAGTTTTTAGTGGTTGCGCAAATACCTTATCCCACAATCTATTTGGTGAAGATTTTATATTGTTTATAACTGCATTCTCTTTTGCAAGGTTATTTACCAATGCCTTCCCTGCCTCTTTTGTATTACCTCCTAGCTTCTCTGGTATAGCTAGAGGCTTCTCGATTTTCTCTCTTGGGGTGATTACTATATCTTTTTTAAGTTCTACTCCGTTCTCTAATGTTACCTTAATACTTTGATTAAGTTTTGTTTCTTCAAACGGGATAGCGAGAAGTCCCCTGTATTTACCATTATACTCAAAGCTTGGTATTACTTTTGTATTGAACAGCATTTCTTTCGGTGTTGTACTTGCAACTATTGTTATCATTACTGGATCTCCTGGGTATATTAAGCTATTTGATACTTGTAACTCTGGAGATATTGCACTCTCCTCTTTTGTATCATTGTTTACTATCACACTAGGACTTATATTAAATACAAAGAAATTTAGTACGAGTATTGCGATTAATATTCTATACCAACCAAACATTGTAAGTGATATTCTTGAAATATGTTTTTCTAGGAAGTACAGGACTAGAAAAGATACAACAAATGATACGAAGAAGCCATACAGCAAAGTATCCCACGAATGTAGGCCAAGTAGCAGGTCTCTGTTCTTATACGCATCATAGCTTACAGCTGCACCAAGAGTTGGTATTGCAAGCATGAATGTATACTCGAATATCACTGATCTTTTTATACCTCTAAATATTCCAGCAATGATTGTTGCTCCCGATCTAGATACTCCTGGAATGATAGCTATTGCTTGTGCTAGACCTATGACAAAGGCATCTAACTTTGTAATATGCTCTCTACCGAAGCTTAATAGGTCAGTTCTTCCTCCTCGTCTCATGTATACCTTTTCAAGATATATAAATATTAATCCACCAATAAGTGACATGATAGCCAGTATTATCATATTACCTTCTAGTAGTTTCTTGAACATCTTGTAGAAGATAAAGCCAACTACTGCACTGGGAATGAAGCTTATACAGATATTTGTAAAGACAGTCTTGTTCTTAAATATCTTTTTTGAAAACAGTATGATACCAGCAAATAGTGCTCCGAGTTGGATTACAAGGAGATAGAATTTTATAAAGGAATCTGCTGTATCTATATTGAGTAATTTAGAAGCAATTATCAAATGTGCGGTTGATGATATAGGTAGAAACTCTATTACTCCTTCCAATATTGCTACTATTGATAGATGAAGATCCATGTGAATATTTTAACTTTATTTATCTAATAAGTAAAAGAGTTATTGGACAAGTGATCATTTGTTTGTTATATTAATTTCGGCATGAGATATGTTCTTCTTTTAACGCTTTCGCTAATTTGCGCGAGGGCAGCGGACACACAATTCGGATACGACATAGTCGCCGAATCAACACCTGACACAACCACCATTGTCTGGGAAGGGTTGCAACCCAAGACCAAGGAGCTCTGGGATGGGTTGAAGACCCTCCAATTCACCGCGAGCACCAGCGCTCCGACAACTGGAACCAGAGAATTGGCGGTCCTCATTAGAATGCCATCAAACGGATCTGTGGATCCACACCGGCATAACCCTCATGATGACCCGACCCTATTTGCAACTGGGGTTCCAGAAGCTACTGGTTGGACTGCGGCATCTTTTATGGCCGCAATTGCTCTGTTCAAAATGCACAGAAGGAATGCCTAGAATGGCATCCTGTATTAGGGCCCTCGTACGGGGGCCCTTTTTTTATACAATAATCTTTACCCCTTTAGTTAATAAATATTCCTTAACTTGATCATTATCTGAATCAGC
>JBIIIW010000001.1:0-66898 GCA_044234345.1 Minisyncoccia bacterium | reverse complement strand
AAAGTCATTTCATCAGCAAGAAACGGCACGAGACGCTCTCGTAAATCCTTGTTACTTCGAATGCCTACATCATACATCCTGACAACAAACCTAAAGGCCTTCCACCAATTCCAAGTCTCATAAGCAGTCATTATCTTTGGCCAGGAAACGATAACCCAAATGAGCACAAGTATTGACATAAGAGCATCAATTAGTGCTCGACTATCTTCTACAGTTAAGAAGTGAACAGAAACGCCGATGAGGATAGTGAGCGAAATCCCAATCCATACACCGAATACATATGTTACCGACTCGTCATAATGACGACTCGCCGTATTGCGACCGTTCAATAGCCATGTATTCCATTCCCCTCGTGGACGTCTTCCAAACGATAGTGCAATGGCTGGGACTGGGACGAAGATGAAGAATAGAATCCTCTTAAAGAACCAGATGATTTTTTCCATTTTAACGAACTCCTAATTGTGCTAGTTACTCTATTGCTCGACAAGGCGAGATGATAGTCACCATTGTGGTAAGACCATGCATACTTCATATAGATAGATAATGCACAAATTATCTAACAAAAACAATACACTATTTATCTACGAATGTCAATTCTTATTTAATACCTAATTATAAGCTATAGTAATAACACTATGTCTATCTTCCAACTCGCCAAAGAAATGACCCCTGCAGGGGATCAACCTAAAGCCATAAAAGGTCTTACGGAGGGTTTAAAGAAAGGTCTCAATAAACAGACCCTTTTCGGTGTTACTGGATCTGGTAAAACTTTTACCATGGCTAATGTGATAGCTAATAACGACAAACCGACACTCATAATTGCTCACAACAAGACTCTAGCAGCTCAGCTTGCTCAAGAATACAAGGAGTTCTTCCCTAATAACGCAGTACACTACTTCGTATCATATTACGACTACTATCAACCAGAAGCATACATGCCTGTTACAGATACATACATAGAGAAGGAGGCAATGATCAATGAAGAGATTGATAGACTTAGACATGCATCAACTCAAGCATTGCTAACAAGAAAAGACGTAATTATCGTTGCTTCAGTATCATGTATATACGGTTTGGGTAGTCCTGAAGAATACGAAAGAGAGAATCTCAAGATATCGGTTGGACTTGAGCTATCAAGAGCAGATTTAATACGCAGACTAATAGATATACACTTTGAAAGAACTAATTCTGATATTAACGCAGGGCAATTTAGAGCATTAGGTAATATGATAGAGATAATGCCGGTAAATGAGAGAACTGTATACAGAATTGAGTATGATGCTAGTACAATATCTAAGATTATAGAGCTAGATTCTGTAACAATGGCGATCAAGAAAGAGCATACTACGATATTTCTTTTCCCAGCAAAGCATTTCATAAGTACTGATGAACAAAGCAAGAAGGCATTTGAGACAATTAAGGCAGAACTAGAGACTAGACTAAAGGAATTGGAGAAGGCTGGGAAGAATCTTGAAGCAGAGAGATTGAAGAGGAGAGTAAAGTACGACCTAGCACTGATACGTGAGGTTGGATATTGTAACGGAATCGAAAACTATTCAAGACATTTCTCTGGCAAGAAGCCAGGAGAAGCGCCTGACTCACTGCTATCATACTTCCCACATAAAAAAGATGGTACTCCAGACTTCCTTACCGTTATAGACGAGTCTCACGTTACAGTACCTCAAATTGGAGGTATGTACGCAGGAGATGCGAGCAGAAAAGATACACTAATAGAGTATGGATTTAGATTACCTTCAGCTAGAGATAACAGACCAATGAAGTTTGAGGAATTCGAGAGAGCAGTAGGACAAGTAATATATACAACTGCCACACCAGGTAAGTTTGAGATAGAGCATAGTGAGCAGATAGTTGAGCAGGTTATAAGACCAACAGGACTAATTGATCCAGTGGTGGTTGTTAAGCCTGTAGCAGAGAATGGTAGTTACAAGGGACAGATATTTGATTTCATTGATGAAGCTGAGAAGGTAATTAAGGCTGGAGACAGAGTAATTGCAACAACTCTAACCAAGAAGATGGCCGAGGATCTAAGTGAATATCTTAAGGAGAAAGGTATTAAATCAGAATACTTGCACAGTGATATCAAGACAATAGATAGAATTACAATACTTACAGAGTTTAGAAGAGGAAAGTTTGATGTCCTCGTTGGTGTTAACCTACTTAGAGAAGGACTTGATCTACCTGAAGTATCATTAATTGGTATTCTTGATGCTGATAAGGCAGGATTCCTAAGATCACAAACATCTCTAATACAGATAATTGGTCGTGCAGCACGAAATATAAACGGAAGAGTGATACTTTATGCAGATTTCATGAATGATGCATTAAACTATGCAATAAAGGAGACAGAGAGAAGAAGAAAGATTCAGATTGATTACAATACTAAGAATGGTATTACTCCTAAAACAATTATCAAGAAGATTCAAGACATCACTGATCAACTAGAGAGTGAACATGATAAGGCTGTAAAAGAACTAGTTAGAATAGATGAGAAGATGTTAGCAGAGAATCCTAAGAAGTTACTTAAGATGAAGGAAGAAGAGATGAATGAAGCAGTTAAAGTACTAGACTTCGAAACCGCAGCATTGATACGAGATGAGATTGCTACACTTAAGAAACGAATGGTATAATATTACAAATGAAAGAAAAGGTATTACTTGCATTAAGTGATCCAGAATTGTCTAAGAGACTAGTAGCATATCTATCGAACTCAGGATATGTAGTAAGTTCTGTATCTGATGGAAATGCAGTAATACCAAGTCTAAAGGATTTTAAACCAAGTATCCTACTAATCGATACAGTATTACCAAACAAGAGTGGGTATGATGTTCTAAATGAGAAGAGTTTTGATAGAGATGTCACCAAGATACCTGTAATCATCATCTCTAACTCAGGAGAAGCGATACATATTAAGAAAATACCTTCTACACCAGTTGTTAAAGACTATATCATCAAGCTACATGTAGCTCCGGAGGAGGTAGCGGAGAAGATTGATAAGGTTTTTGGTAGAGGACCGCTAGTTGAGAGCGAAACTACTGAAAGTTCAAGTATAGGTAAGGGTAAAACGATATTGTGGGTAGATGATGATAAGTTACTAAGTACAATATTGTCTAAGAAGTTTCAATCAAGTGGTTTTACACTACTTAAAGGTAGTACCGGTAAGGAATTTTTAGAATTCTTGGATATATCTAAGCCTGATATCATGATACTTGATATCAATCTCCCAGATATGACTGGATTGGATATATTAGTTAAGGTCAGATCAAAACCCCAGTTTAAAAAGATACCTATAATTATGCTATCAAACAACCACAAACATGGAATAATTGAAGAATGCATAGAATTAGGAGCTGATAAGTTCATAACTAAAGCTACAGTATCACCTGCAGAGATAATTAACGAGGTTAATACATTAATACAAAGGTATAGGGCATAGTTTGCCTATTATCCAAAGATTGATATAGTTAGATATTATGTCTAAAAAGCCAATAAACAAGGGTCTAGAATATACTGAACGCGGTGATGAAAAGATCATCGTTAAAGGTGCTAGGACACATAACCTAAAGAATATAAGTGTAGAAATGCCTAGAAACAAGATGGTAGCCATAACAGGACTATCAGGCTCAGGTAAGTCTTCTCTTGCATTCGATACGATATTTGCTGAAGGACAGCGAAGATATGTTGAGTCACTCTCATCATATGCAAGACAATTCCTTAAGCAGATGCAGAAACCTGATGTAGATGAGATTATAGGGCTTTCTCCTGCCATATCTATCGATCAGAAATCTAGATCAAACAATCCAAGATCAACTGTGGCTACAATTACGGAGATATATGACTATCTACGTATTCTCTTTGCCCGTGTAGGTAAGCCACATTGTTTGGTATGTAATAGGGAGATACACAGAATATCTAAGGAAGAGATACTAGAGACAATAATTAAGCAAGTAAGTAATCATAATAAGACTGGTAAGAAGGTCATGGGAGTTGAGCTTAATGAACAGAAGGTTAAGATATATGCTCCAATTGTAGTTGGTAGAAAGGGAGAATATTACCAATTGCTATATGACCTACTTGGTAAAGGATATGACAGAGTAAAGGTGGATGGAAAGGTAATGAGACTTAGAGAGCAGATAATTCTCGACAAGAACAAGAAGCATGATATTGATGTACTTGTTGATGAAATGTTTCTAAGTGAGTTTAAGCCTGCAAGTAAGGGTAACAGTGAGAGGAACAAACAGGTAGATAATGCTCGCGAGAGACTATCTGAATCTCTTGAGAAAGCAATTGAAGAAGCATCGGGATTAATCAAGATTGAATTCCCTGATGAAGAGAAACTTATGTCAGTTAAGTTCATGTGTCCATACGATGGGTTCTCATATCCTGAGATTGAGCCTAGACTCTTCTCATTCAACTCACCATACGGTGCTTGTGCTACATGTAATGGACTTGGTACTAAGGAATTCTTCAGTAATGAGGACTGTGAGGTATGTAAGGGAGCAAGACTTAGAGAGGAAGCACTTAACGTTAAAGTAAGTGGTGTTAATATCATTTCAGTTACAGCAATGTCTATCGAGGAAAGTAAGAAGTTCTTCGAGGATATAAAGCTATCTGATACTGAGAAGGAAATTGCTAAGGTGATACTTAGAGAGATCGAGGCAAGACTACAGTTTATGGTTAATGTTGGTATAGAGTACCTAACACTAGATCGTCGTGCTCACACTCTCTCAGGAGGAGAAGCACAGAGAATTAGACTTGCATCTCAATTAGGATCAGGACTTGTAGGTGCGCTATACGTACTTGATGAACCAACTATAGGTCTACATCAGAGAGATAATGATAGATTAATTAAGACTCTTACAAGTCTTCGTGATCTTGGTAATACAATTATTGTTGTAGAGCATGATGAGGATACAATGTTTGCCTCAGATTACATCATAGACATTGGACCAGGAGCTGGAGTACATGGAGGTAATGTAGTTGTATCTGGATATCTAGATGAGCTACTTACAGCAAAGAAGAATGATAGTAATTCACTAACTTTGTCATACCTAAGAGGAGAGAATAGTATTGTAGTACCAGAAAACAGACGAGAACCTAAGGGTAAGATATCTGTAAGAGGAGGTAATGTATTCAATATTAAGAACATGGATGCAGATATATCTCTAAACTGTCTTAATGTCATAACCGGAGTATCTGGATCAGGTAAATCATCATTTATGTATGAGATATTGCATAAGAATCTAGAAGCTAAACTAGAGTTTAGACATAGAACAGCTAAGATATTCAATTGTGAGAGTTTTTCTGGAGCTGAATACCTAGGAAGAACAATATTGATTGACCAAAGTGCAATTGGTCGTACTCCAAGATCAAATCCAGTGACATACACAGGATCGTGGACTCACATTCGTGACCTATTCGCTAACTCTTCAGAAGCCAAAGCTCATGGTTGGGGTCCTGGAAGATTCTCTTTCAACGTTAAAGGTGGAAGATGTGAAGCATGTCAGGGTAATGGAGAAATTGCAGTAGAGATGCACTTCCTTCCTACAGTGTATGTACCTTGTGAGGTATGTAATGGTAAGAGATTTATGAAAGAAACTCTTGAGGTTAAGTACAGAGGTAAGAGTGTGTATGACATACTAGAAATGACAGTAGAGGAAGGATTGAAATTCTTTGAGGATATTCCTGCTGTTTCAGATAGATTGCAGACTTTACAGGAAGTGGGACTAGGATACTTAAAACTAGGACAATCAGCTACAACATTGTCTGGTGGAGAGGCACAGAGAGTTAAGATATCTTCTGAGCTATACAGAGCTCATCTACAAAAGACAATATATCTACTTGATGAACCTACAGTAGGACTACATTATGAAGATGTTAAGAAATTAATTGAGATATTACAGAGACTGGTTGATAAGGGTAATACTGTGGTAGTAATTGAGCACAACTTAGATTTGATAAAGTCAGCAGACTATATAATTGATATTGGTCCTGATGGTGGAGCTAGAGGAGGTAAGATAGTAGCCAGGGGTACACCTGAGGATGTTGCAAAAAATGATAAGTCATATACAGGACAGTATCTGAAGAAAATATTAAAAAGAAAGTAATGAAATTAGAAGATTTTAAAAAACTAAATCTTCCAGAAACTCCAGGAGTATACTTTTTCAAGAATGAAGACAGCATCCTATACATAGGTCGTGCTACTTCTCTATATGATCGTGTCTCAAGCTATTTCTCTAGTGATTTGATAGCTACTAGAGGACCTCTACTGGTTGATATGGTGACAAAAGCTAGTACTGTAGAATATATACAGACGGACTCAGTACTAGAAGCAATAATTCTTGAGAGTAATGAGATAAAGAAGCATTTACCATATTACAATACCAAAGAGAAGGATAACCGAAGCTATAACTATATCGTCATAACTGATGAAGAGTTTCCTAGACTAGTAATGGTAAGAGGTAGAGAGTTGGATAAGCTTAATGAGGATGAGATAGGGTTTAAGATTAAGTATCAATTCGGACCATATCCACAGGGTTCTCTTCTTCGTGATGCACTTAAGATAATTAGGAAGATATTTCCATATAGAGATGAGAAGGCTAAGCTTAAGCATCAAGAGTCTTTCTACAAATCCCTTGGTTTGTCGCCAAATACAGAGTCTCCAGAGGCACGTGATGAATACAAGAAAACAATACGTAACCTAGTACTCTTCTTCGAAGGTAAGAAATCTAAACTCATATCAACTCTAGAGAAAGAAATGGATGAGTATGCCAAGATAGAGAACTTCGAACAAGCTAAGAAGACTAGAGATACAATATATGCATTAAATCACATACAAGACGTATCATTAATCAAGAATGAGCGTGATAGCGATACTGGATTTAGGATTGAAGCTTATGATGTAGCGCATATGTCTGGTAAAGACACTGTGGGTGTAATGACAGTAGTTACTGATAGGGAGGCCAATAGGAGAGAATACAAGAAATTTAAGCTTAGTAAGGATGCTAATAACGATACAGGAGGACTTAGAGAGATACTTAGACGAAGATTCACTCATCCTGAATGGAGAATGCCTAATCTCATAGTAATTGATGGGGGTATAGGGCAATACAATGCAGCGAAGGAAGTAATGGATTCATTCGCACTTAATATACCAATTGTCTCAGTGGTTAAGAATGACGCTCATAAGCCAGATCACTATCTTGGAGATATAGAGACAAATAAAGACCATATCGAATCAATACTATTAGCCAATTCCGAAGCTCATAGATTTGCAATTGCATATCATAAGAATTTAAGAACAAAGAACTTCATAAAGTTGCAGAAATAGCTATATTGTGGTATGGTTTTTTCAGTGATTAAGTTCCGAAGGCCTTACAGGTATCGCAGGCGATGTTCGTTCTGCAGAAGAACCCGATCAACCACCTTTTTCAAATTTGGTCCCCCCTGGGTGGAGTCATGGTATAATACGCGAAGCTCCTTTTTGGGAGAATACCCGCGTCGGGCCGGTCGCATTTTCTGTGTTGCGACTCGGCCTTTTTCTTTATATAAAATATGCATGCTATAATATTTAGATGAATAAGATTCGAATTGGAGTAATACGTGGTGGACATAATGGATATTCCGAATCTCTGCTAACTGGAGCAAATATAATTAAGAATCTCTCATCAGATAGATATGATGTTAGAGATATTCTAATAGATATGAGTGGTATATGGCATATGCATGGTATACCATCACAACCACATGACATACTATCTCGTCTTGATATAGTTATAAACGCATTACATACAAACGACGGTAAGATCCAGCATATCTTTGAAACTCATGGAATACCATTTACAGGTTCTGGATCATTTTCTTCAACAACATCCAATAACTTAAGTATATCTAGAGATATACTTAAGAAGAATGCAATTAAGACTCCACAATCAATACTATTAGACAACCTAGTTAACATAAGCAAGGAAGCACATGAGGTATTTAGAAAGTTTCCCTTACCAGTTGTCGTAAGACCTAGTTCTGGTAGTGGTATGACAGTAGCTAAGGGTTTTCCTGAGCTAGAAGAAGCGATAAAGAAGACACTTGAGTATAGCAAGTCAGTTATGATTGAGGAGTATATATCTGGTAAAGGTGCAGGATGTAGCATACTCGATGATTTCAGAGGGGAAGGGCTCTATGCATTTCCACCAGTTGAAATTGACCCGTACAAACACACAGGAATGGAAGAAATACATAATACTAGCTTCTCAACAGAGCAGAAGAAGGAGATTGAGAATATTGCAAAGAGTGCACACAAGGCATTAGGTATGGAACACTACTCTCATTCTAATTTTGTCATACATCCAAAGAGAGGCGTATTTGTGGTTGGGACTACACCACATCCAGATCTTTCCGAGAAGTCTATTATCGCTAGATCATTAACATCAGTAGGGGCATCAGTATCACATTTCCTGGAGCATATAATAGGACTTGCAATAACTAGAAAATAGGTTAGAATCATTTAGTAAATATACGGGCTCGTAGCTCAGTTGGTAGAGCAATCGCTTTGCAAGCGAAAGGTCAGGAGTTCGAATCTCCTCGAGTCCACAGAATTGGTGTTATAATAAGTATTATATTTTTAAATACAATTAAATGGGAATATTGCTTGTTTTTATTTTACTTCCAATAGCATTTATATTTTATGTTGCATTCAAGCTACTTAAGGATAGTCGGTTAGTAGTATCATCTAGTCGAGAGATCACGAGGAAAGTAGCACGAATACTCGGATTATCTTATCTTATTGTTGGCATAATTATATCCACACAATTTATTTACTATGGTGATCATATAAGTGAGAGTATGAATCGTTCTGTGCTATTAGGAGGCTTTCTACTTATACTTACAATTATCAGTATATTTTTTAGTAAATCTCGATAGAATCGTGTAAATTATCCTTTACGCTTCAGTCCAAAAAACTAAAACTAGAGTCCACAAAATTGACTATTTTAGTATCTATTGTATAGTATATTACAGAGTAGCTGCCTATCTATTCTGAATTACATGAAGTATTTCTACAGGCTGCCCGCTTGTAGAAATGGGTTGCAAGCCCCATGAGTTCATATTATGGCATTCAAAGATGAATGATCAGGAAATTGAGCGTATGCTCCGTGTTATGTCAGAGCCCCTTCGCAAAAAATGGGAGGCTCGAAGATATGACGGTAGATGTTTGCTGGAGCTTAGGAAATCTCGTGAGTCTGCTATAGTCACTAAGGAAAACTGTAGCAAGATATTGAAGTTCTTGTATCTCACCATACCCATTGCTTTTCTGTGTCAGTGGTTTTTGCTTCCACCTATGAAGGACAGTATGGTCATCTACTTTGTTTGCCTTCTGCTTACAATCATACCAACCTGCGTCTTCATCATCAGGAATGAAAGTAACTGGAATAAACAGAATAGAGAAATCGAGATTTGTGACCTCGTTTTTGAAAATCTACAGAGGTCACTATTGTCACTAAATCCTGCCAGACGTGGAAATAGTAATCGCAACATGATTGATGATAAATACATTCATGGAATGGCGATAACACTGGCACGTAATACTATCTGGGCGCAAGTGGAGTTTGATCAGCGACGAAGGAGAAAAGAATGTGGAAGAAATCGTTTAATTGAGACTGGAATACACGTCCAGAAATGTGAGAGTGACTTTAGAGAGTTTGCAGTTACCCTCGCTTCTGACCTCGACATTAAGCTAGATGAACCAGATGTTTTCCGAAAAGCAAAAGATGGTATGGTTATGTAAACTTAACCAAGAGGATACTTAACTCTCCATCCTCCACACACCGCGCACCTTAATTGGTGGCGGTTTTTAATTTGCAGGAATATCTGCTTTAGTTTAATTGTAATTTAACTTGTGACAATGTGATTGGATGAGGGATAAAAGAATCCCGCCTGTTTGGCGGGATTTGCTATGGTCGCTGAATTGGAGTCGGGACTCCTTTGTTATGCTCCTCGAGAGTGACAGGGGACATCGAGACAAGATCTCCATCACCATTAAACTCAAGTCTCGCATGATCATCACCCAAGATGAATCTGAATTCTTCGTCATTGGCTGAGGTTGTCCATTTCATTCGCCTCCTGTCTGGTCTTTTAACGTAGACAGTTTTTCCCCTTCTCACTTCAACAAAGTATGACTTTGGAAAATAGAACTTCTCCAGGTCGAATGACATTGTATATGATCTATGAATCCTATCACTATCCCCACGAAGGAAAAGCAATCCATTGGATGAAACAAGAACTGGTCTAACGGCTACATACCATTCAAACCAGATAAAGAACCTTTTCGGGTGTATATGCTCGTCGAATCTAATCGACAGAGGTTTACCACGAAAAACTTCTCCGTATACAGTTCTAAACTGTATTTGTCCATTGAAGAATCTTGCGACCTCCCCTTTGAACATTTTTGGACATGAATACTTGGTATCCATAACGATTAATCTGTCTGACATTATACCATCAATATAGTTTGACAAATCCTCATAATTAGATGTAATCTTTAGGTAGATAATGTTCTAACAACCAAACAAGGCACCGAATATGGCAAAAGAAGGCACATATGATGATGGCGACGATTTTCTCATGAGGCTATATGCCAATGACGCTCTCCAACACGATTTGCTGACCCCAGAGCAGGAAACTGCATTGGCAGGAAGAATTGCTATGGGCGACAAAGAGGCCAGAGAAACAATGATTCGAAGCAATCTCAAATTGGTGGTGAAAATCGCACGAGAATACCTCGACTACGGTTTGCCACTCGTTGACCTTATCAACGAAGGCAATATTGGCCTAATGAGAGCAGTTGATAAATTCAACCCAGCTAAGGGTGCGAAACTATCGACATATGCTGCGTGGTGGATCAAACAATCAATTAAGCGCGGACTCGCCAACCAAGTCAGGAATGTGAGAATGCCGGTTCACCAGGTGATTCGTCTCGGTAAGATAAGAAAAGCTGAGAAGAAACTTCAAATGCAACTCGGGTATGAACCAAGTCATGCAGAAATTGCAAAGGCAACGCATCTAACTGAGGATAATGTAAGAATGGTTTTTGAGTGGGCGCAGCCAAACTTACATCTCGAGGCTCAGGTTCGGGATTTCGATAACACCTCCCTTGCAGACATTCTCGCTGACCACTCAGCAAAAATGCCATTTGACGATATTGAATCGTCAGATCTTCTTGGTCTACTTCGGAAGCATTTAAGCAGACTCGATAAAAGAGAACAGAGAATACTTACGCTGAGGTTCGGTCTGGACGACTCTGATCCTATGACCTTGGATGAGGTTGGTAAGTTCTATGGAGTCACCAGGGAACGGATTCGTCAGATCCAGGCAGCAGCATTCAAGAAGCTCAGAGTTGCAATTGATGTTGACAGCGCCGAGCAAGACCCAGATCTAGAGTCGTTTATAGCAAGAAAGGTATGTGAGGCAGCAGGTTAGAGTAATCACAAGCCGCATGGAGTGCCCATGCGGTTTTACTTATCCCCACCTTTTCTCTTGCAGGTGAACGATTGTTCACCTATAATATATTCATAAGAGAAATTAATTAAAAAACATATGAGTAAAATACAATTAGTTAGAGAAATAAAGAAATTGAATAATGATATCGATCTTAAAATCATAAAGGGACTTCCATACAAGGCAGAAGCTCGAAGACATAAGTTTCTAGTATCACAGTTCTACGGATTCTACGAAACAACTAAATCAAGTTGGTTCAAGAGAACATTTAATGTATTTGCAAGTTTTGTACTATAATCATAATAATGATAGAGGAATATAAAAACAAAATATTTTCTTTCTACGAGAAGAACAAGAGAATGCCCAGCTATGCTGAGGTTATGTCTCTTCTTGGTTTCAAGTCTAAGAACTCAGTATATAAATTAATTAATAAGCTAATAGATATAGGTGTCATAAGTAAGGATAGTACAGGTAAGATAGTACCCAATAATCTTTTCCAGGAAGTTAACCTACTTGGACTAGTTGAGGCTGGTATACCCACAGTAGCTGAAGAGAATGAGCTTGATAAATTAAGCCTAGATAGCTACTTGATCAAAAACAGGATGTCATCATACCTACTTGAGGTTAAAGGTGACTCAATGATTGAAGAAGGAATTATGGAGGGTGATCTAGTAATAGTGGAACGTAGAGATGATCCTAAGGATGGAGACATAGTAATTGCAGAGGTAGATGGTGGATGGACAATGAAGTACTTCAGGAAGAGAGGTAACAGTGTATATCTCGAGGCCGCTAATAAGAATTACGGACCAATATATCCTGAGAATGATATGAAGATACGTGCAATTGTTAAGGGTGTAGTACGCAAGTACTAACTTGTAAAAACGCCAAAATCAGGCTACAATCTTGCCATATGAATAAAACACATTTTCACTCAATTCCACAGGACAAAGCTCCTGAAATATTAAACCTAATAGTAGAAATACGACAAGGTGAATCAAATAAGTATGAGTACAACAAGGATTACGGAATAATCGAACTTGACCGCGTTCTTTTTGGTCCTTTCTATTACCCAGTAAACTACTGTGATGTGCCATCAACATGGAATGAGGGAGATAACGATCCTCTAGATGCAGTAGTATTTAGCACTCACCCAATAGTTCCAGGTGCACTTGTTCGTGGTCGTGTTATCGGAGCCCTAGAAATGATTGATAACAATGAAGAAGACTTTAAGATAATTACAGTAAACAACAAGGATCCAAGATACTCACACATTACACATGTAGAGGAACTAGCTCCATATGAGAGAAAGGATCTACAGACATTCTTCGAGACATACAAGATACCTCAGACAGGACCAGGAACAGTTAAGATTGGTAAGTTCCTTGGGCCAAAAGAGGCTTACGAATTAATCAAGAAGGCTCAACTAGCTTACGCAAAGAAATTTAATGGAAGCAATAACTAAAATAGTTAGTTTTTCACTTTGGGTAATATCTGGAGTATTCATACTCCCTTGTGTATTCATCTCAACAGTATATTTCCCAAAATGGGAGAAGTGGGGAGAAGGTTTCTAAAATATGACACCTACAATATTTATAATACTAGGAATAACAGGAGATCTAGCTGGTCGTAAGCTATTACCAGCCCTTTTGAGCTTGTATGTAAAGAAGGAGCTACCTAATAAGTTCGCTATCGTAGGATTCTCAAGACGACCATTCACAAGAGAAGAGTTTAGAACATTCGTAAGAGAGCATATAAATGTTAAACCGGGTACATACAAAGAAGAGGATGTTAAGCACTTCATTGATCATATATATTATGAGCAAGGTAATTTCGATTCATCACAATCATATGCTCAATTAGCACAGAGATTGAAAAATATTGATGATGGTTTTGGACAATGTTCAAACAAACTCTTCCACCTATCAACTCCTCCATCTCTATACGAATCAATATTCATTCATCTACACAATTCAGGACTTACAATACCTTGTGGAGGAAATGAAGGATGGACTCGTGTACTTGTTGAGAAGCCATTTGGTAATGATATAGAGACTGCAAAGAAGCTCGACAAGAAACTAGCAGAGCTATTCGATGAAAATCAGATATTTAGAATCGATCACTATCTAGCAAAGGAAGCATTACAGAATATCCTTACCTTCCGTTTTGCTAACTCACTGTTTGAACCTCTATGGAACAAGAACCATATAGAGAAGGTACATATAAAGTTAACAGAGAAGATTGGTATAGGTAGTAGAGGATCATTCTATGATGCAATTGGTGCACTTAAGGATGTAGGACAGAATCATGTGCTTCAAATGCTCGCTATAGTTGCAATGGAACCTCCACTACACATGAATGCTGAATGTATACGTAAGGAGAGAGCTCGTGCACTCTCACACCTCCAGATGTTTACTCCACGCAACATACAATCTAAGGTTGTACGAGGACAATATGAAGGATACAGACATGAGTCAGGAGTAAAGGAATATACTCAGACAGAAACATACTTCAGAATCGAGTCATATATTGATAACGCTAGATGGAAGAATGTTCCTTTCTATATCGAGAGCGGTAAAGAAATGTCAGAAACTAAGACAGAAATCAACATATACTTCAAAGGAGGAGATGGGGAAGGTAAGCAGAATGTACTAACATTTCGAATACAACCAGATGAACTAATTAAGATTGGATTCTGGGTAAAGACACCAGGCTTCACTATGGATGTAGAGCCTAAAGTACTTAAGTTTAAGTACAGTGATTACGAATCACATTCAGTATTACCAGATGCATATGAGAGAGTGCTCTATGATGCCATAATTGGAGATCAAACATTGTTTACAAGTACAGATGAAGTGCTCCATGCATGGAAGTATATTACTTCAGTAATATCATCATGGAATACAGTACCACTTACTATATACAAGAAGGGTACAAAAGAGGTAATATAGCTATTAATTAAATTTAAATTTTATGTTTCAAAATTTTCTACTAAAACAAATGCTAAAGAAGCAGTTAAAGGATATCCCTCAGGAACAACAAGATCAGATATTTGCTATGATCGAGAAGAATCCAGATTTCTTTATGAAGATTGCTGAGGAAGTACAGGAGAAGGTAAAGGGAGGGATGAATCAGCAAGATGCTATGATGCAAGTAATGCAGAGTCATCAGGATGAGTTGAAGAAGGTGATGGGGAAGTAGTTTACGATAAATACTTTTAGGTGTAGAGTTATTGAGGATATGAGTGCAAACACACTACCCCTAATTGGACAACTCTTAATTCAGCGTGCTACTTTTTGTAGCCAGAGAATGAGGGCGATAGAAGACTCGCTCAAAAATCTAGGTTGCAGGAGACGCCGTCAACGTCCAAAGAGACGTAAATAATCAAAGCCCCGTCGTGAACACGACGGGGCTGATTGTTAGATGATAAGTCTAGTGATGCAAAATGATTGGGTTATGGAGGATCTATTCGAATTTGTAATCAACTATTGCCATTACGATTAATGAGCAGATAAACAGAAACGCTAGGGGTATGAGCAAAATGTGTATGCCCAGCATAGCTGAGACAAGCACGTAGTATTGTAGAGTCTTCATCTGGTGGAATATGATACCATAATGACTTTTTAAGTGAAAATATGGTATGCTCATGCCATGTCACTATCAATCGGAATCGTAGGTCTACCAAACGTGGGTAAATCCACCCTATTCAATGCTCTAACAAAAAAGAGTGTGTTAGTCGCTAACTATCCATTTGCAACAATAGATCCATCAGTAGGAGTTGTGGCTGTACCAGACGAAAGACTGTACAAACTCTCAGAGTTCTCTAAGACACAGAAGATTGTACCTGCTGTGGTTGAATTCGTAGATATTGCAGGACTAGTTAAGGGTGCATCAGATGGAGAAGGGCTGGGTAACCAATTCCTTACAAACATTAGAGAGACTGACGCTATAGCTGAAGTGGTTCGTATATTCGAGGATGATAACATCATACACGTTGATGGAAAGATTAATCCTTTAAAAGATATTGAGGTTATAAACCTAGAATTAATACTTGCTGATCTACAAACTGTAACTAAGAGATTAGCAAATCTAAACAGAGAGGTAAAAGCAAACAAAAAGGAAGCAATACTAGAGAATGGATTAGTAGAGAAGATAAAGACTGCACTTGAAGCAGGTAAACTAGCATCTACAGTAGTAGCAGATGAATTCGAGAAACCATTCATTAAGTCACTACATCTACTTACTTCTAAGCCATTCATGTACATACTTAACAAGAAGGCAGGAGGAAAGAATCTTGATGAAATGAATGATGAGAGATATCAAGCTCTAATTAAGTTTTTTAATGATAACAATGCAAAGTGGGTAATAGTTGATGCTGGTATAGAGCATGAATTGAAGGATATAGATGACAAGGAGAAGAAGGAACTTAGAGAAGGACTAGGAGCTAAGGATGATGGTATTGATGATCTTATCAAGAAAGGATATGAGCTTCTTAACCTAATTACATACTTCACAACTGGAGAGAAGGAGACTCGTGCTTGGACTATAGGGCGCGGATGGACAGCACCTAAAGCTGGCACAGCTATTCATGGAGATTTCGAAGAGAAATTTATCCGAGCTGAGGTTATAGAGTGGGACAAACTACTTGAATCTGGATCATTTGCTAATGCAAGAGAGAAGGGACTGCTTAGAACAGAGGGTAAGGAGTATATAGTGAAGGATGGGGATGTGATGGAGTTTAGAATTTAGGTAGGAAAAAGCGCGTAGTTGCCTACGCGCCTGGTCGAGAATTTGGTTATATCCTGCCTTTCTGACGGGACATGTTCAGACAATGGTATCCGGACCTTTGACCTTAATCTGAACTTTTTAATCATAGCACCTATCATCAATTCTGTCAAGTAGTTAAAGATAGTAGTACTATCGAGTATAGAATTTAATCCCTTCCCCTAACCCCCAAACAATGCTAGTATATTCGCCAGCTATGACCTCCATACTAGACAAACTCTCTGGTCCCAGAACAGTCGTCCTGCTAATACTCCTCTGGTATGCCGTAGTGGCACATGGGATATTTCCAAGATGAACCACATCAGAGCCTGCCACATTCCGGCAGGCTTTTACTTTACCCAAAAATATTGTATTATGATTGAATCATGGAGCCCTACGATCATATAAAAATAGAAAAGAAGTGGCAGAAGGTATGGGAGTCGAAGAAGCCGAACAAGGTTAAGGAGGATAAGGACAAGAAGAAATTCTTTGCATTAATAGAGTTTCCATTCCCATCAGGTGATGGACTACACGTAGGACATATACGAAGTAACACAGCAATGGATATCATTGCACGTAAGAGACGTAGAGAAGGATACAATGTACTTTACCCAATAGGATGGGATGCATTTGGTCTACCTACAGAAAACTATGCAATTAAGACTGGTATACAGCCAAGTATAGTGAGTAAGACAAACTCAGATAACTTCAGAAGACAATTAAAAGCATTAGGTTTCTCTTTCGACTGGTCTAGAGAGATAGATACAACAGATCCAAAGTACTACAAATGGACACAATGGATATTCCTACAGTTTCTAAAGAAAGGATTAGCTTACAAGAAGAAGCTAACCATTAACTGGTGTCCTAAGGATCTAATTGGATTAGCTAATGAAGAAGTGATAGACGGATGTTGTGAGAGATGTGGTACAAAAGTAGAGCAGAAGGAGAAGGAGCAATGGATGCTGGCAATAACTAAATATGCAGAAAGACTAGACAAAGATCTAGATGAGACAGACTTCCTGGAGAAGATAAAGATACAACAGAGGAATTGGATAGGGAAAAGTGAAGGTGCAGAAATTGAATTTAGTATAAAGGCGAGTGAGGAGAAGATAAAAGTATATACAACAAGACCAGATACAATGTTTGGTGTTACATATGTAGTACTTGCTCCAGAACACCCACTGGTATCTAAATTCATGCAAAATGCAGAGAATACGATAGAGATTGCAAAATACATTAAGGAAGTACAGGAGAAGACAGATATTGAGAGAACAGATGCAAAGACAGTTAAGACAGGAGTAGAGATTAAGGGTATAAAGGCAATTAATCCAGCTAATAACGAAGAGATATCTGTTTGGGTAGCAGACTATGTACTCAATGACTATGGAACTGGTGCAGTTATGGCAGTTCCTGCACACGATACAAGAGATTACGACTTTGCAAGAAAGTATAGCCTTGAGATACGAGATGTCGTTATGCCAGTAAGAATCGATCTAACTAATCCACACAGAGATGGGAAGAAGATAGTAGAGAGAAGAGCAATACAAGCAATTGTAAGAGATCCAAAGACTGGAAAAATACTATGCCTGAAGTGGAAGAAGCAACCTTGGACTACATTCATCGTTGGAGGAATAGAGGGAGATGAGAGTGTAGAGACAGCAGCAAGACGAGAGATACTAGAGGAAACAGGATACAAGAACTTAAAATATATTAACACTCTGGGAGGCACAGTGAAGAGTGAATTCTTTGCTGCACATAAAGATGAAAATAGAGTTGCATACTTCCAAGTGGCATGCTTTGAATTAGAGAATGAAGAGAAAGATAGTGTAACTACTGAAGAGAATGAGAAGCATGAACCAATATGGCTTCCACTTAAGGATATACGTAAGGATACAATGCAATGTGGAGAATTAGATATATGGCTATACAGACTACAGAATGATAACCATGCAGTAACTGAATCTGGACTACTAATCAATTCTGATAGGTTTAATAACAGGAACTCAGAAGAGGTTAAGGAGGAAATTACAGAATTCGTAGGAGGTAAATGGGTAACAAAGTTTAAACTAAGAGACTGGATATTCTCAAGACAAAGATATTGGGGAGAGCCAATACCTGTAGTTCACTGTGAGAAGTGTGGAATAGTGCCATTACCTGAAAAGGAGTTACCTCTGTTACTACCTAAGATAGATAATTACAAACCAAGTCAGACTGGAGAGAGTCCACTCGCTTCTATAGAGAAATGGGTAAATACTAAGTGTCCAAAATGTATAGCCGAGAAGAATGATATTAAATATTTTATCTTTGATTTCGATGGAGTTCTAGGAGATACATGGAATGCAACAGTAGAGGCAAGGTTTGCAATGGATGAGGATAAATCTAAGAACGAAACAATCTCTAAACTGCAAGAGTATTTTGGTAAAAAACCTCATCACACTAGAGATTCCGTACAAGCAACTGAGGAAATAGAGAGGGACGTAAGATGGTCCAGAAGTTTTGGCGAACAAATGATAAGACACGAGATCAACCTTTTCGAGGATTTCATTAATGAAGTTAAAAAGTATAAAAACATAAAATGTGCTGTGGTTTCTTCTGGATCAGGTATGTATGTGAAGAACACACTTAAAAAATCTAAAATTAAATTTACACACGTCCTATCATTCGAAGATGGGAAATCAAAAGAAGACAAGATTGAGAGAGTCTGCAAAGATTGGGGAGTAGGTGTTAAGCAAATACATTACTTCACTGACACTAAGGCAGATGTGTTTGAGTTGGAAAATTTGCTTGATAGAGAAAAAATTATTGGTTGTTCTTGGGGCTTTAATGGATTTGATAAGTTAAATGAAGTACTACCAGAAAGACAAATCTTAAGAAGTTTTGATGATATCCACAGATACTTTAATTTTGATTGTAAAGCCAAAAGAGAGACAGACACAATGCCAAACTGGGCAGGATCTAGTTGGTACTACCTTCGATATGCAGATCCAGGTAACAAAAAGATGTTTGCATCAAAAGAGAATCTAGAATACTGGACTCCAGTAGACTGGTACAACGGTGGGATGGAGCATACCACTCTACACTTGCTATACTCTCGTTTCTGGCACAAATTCCTGTACGATCTAGGACTAGTACCGACCAAAGAACCATACAAGAAGAGAACATCACATGGACTAATATTAGCAGAAGGAGGAGAGAAGATGTCGAAGTCAAAGGGAAATGTAATTAATCCAGATAGCATAGTAAATACAGTTGGAGCAGATACACTAAGAGTTCATGAAATGTTTATGGGTCCATTCGATCAAGCGATAGCATGGGACACAAATACAATAGCTGGATCAAGAAGATTTATAGAAAGAATATGGAAGCTACAAGAGAAGGTAAGTATAGATGCGAAGGTTAGTGAGGAGACACAAGTGATGGTGCATAAGACGATAAAGAAGGTAGGTGAGGATATTGAGGAAATGAGGTTCAATACAGCGATAAGTTCAATCATGATTCTTCTGAATCAATTTGAGAAAGAAAGCTCTATAACAAAAAGTGATTACGAAGTAGTTATATCTCTGGTAGCACCATTCGCTCCTCATGTAACTGAAGAGTTATGGGCGAAGCTAAAGAACAAGGGTTCAGTACATGCCAGTTATTGGCCTAAATATGACCCAGGTATGCTTGTATCAAGTACTGCGACCATATCAGTACAGATAAATGGGAAGACTAGAGGAATACTAAAAACAGTGATGGATGATAGCGATGAGAATGTCAAAAACATAGCTATGAATATGGATGAAGTGAAGAAATGGACAGAAGGAAAGGAGATTAAAAAGGTAATAATTATTAAGAACAAAATCATCAATATTGTAGTCTAATTGACACTAATTTGACAGAATATCAATGATAATGTAGTATCAATTATATAAATAACTTAAATTGCATGGCAAACATCCAATTCAAACCAAAACAAACATCAAAGAAGCTGCTTTCAGTGCTACCTGATCGTGCTCGTGAAGTCCTTGTCAAAAGATACGGTCTAGGCAAGAGTACAGAGAAAATGACTCTAGATGCTATAGGTAAACTATATGGAATTACTCGTGAAAGAGTACGTCAGATAGAGAACTATGCTCTAGCTAATATCCGTAAGTCAGATGCATATAAGGCTGAGAAGGCTGCATTTGCTGAACTTGAGACTCTAATACACTCTCTTGGTGGAATTGTTGTTGAAGATGATTTCCTTGGACATGCATCAAAGGATCTAGAACTACAGAATCATATACACTTCATACTAGTAATTGGTGATGTATTCAAGAAGAGAAAGGAGGATGATGAATTCAAGCACAGATGGCATGTAAACGAAGAGCTTTCAAAACAAGTTGAAGACTCTCTAAAAAAGCTATATGGAGAACTTTCAGATGACGATCTACTAGTTGAATCAGAGATTGTTAACAAGTTCCTGTCACATCTAGAGCAAGTTTCTGAGAAATACAAGAATCAGGAGATTGTTAAGCGTTGGCTATCACTTTCTAAGATGATTGGTAAAAATGCTATGGGTGAATGGGGAGTATCTCATTCTTCAAATATCAAGACAAAGGGTATGAGAGACTATGCATTCCTAGTTATCCGTAAGCATGGTTCACCTATACACTTCAAAGAGGTTGCTAAGCAGATTACTACAATATTCAAGAAGAAGGCTCATATCGCAACAACTCATAACGAACTAATTAAAGACAAGAGATTTGTACTTGTAGGACGTGGTCTATACGCTCTACGTGAATGGGGATATATGTCAGGAGTAGTTAAGGATGTTATAAAGAGCATACTAGAGAAGCATGGTCCTCTATCTAAAGATGAGATTATCGAAAAGGTAATGAAGGAGAGATATGTAAAGGAAAACACTATTATGGTTAATATCCAGAACCAGAAGCATTTCAAGAAGAACAAGGATGGTAAGTATTCTCCAGCTGATTCTAAGGTAGTGGCGTAGGTATTTCATTAAGTCAAAATATTTTAAACAAAAAACCACCTCTCTCGACGTGGTTTTTTGCGTCGTGGGAGGTGGTATTGACTACTGCATTTGCTCTCGAATCTTGTCTAGATTGGTCTGGAGTATCTCGTCCTGAATTTTTTCATCGCACGAGTGCCACCAATTTGAAAAGCCATGTCTCGCGAGTAGATCCACAAAGACGGTGAACAAGATTTTTTTAGCCGTGTCAGGCTCACTACTACTAGCATTACGAAATTCTTGAAGTAGGGTCATAGCCGAATCATTTAATTTAGGTTATTTTGCAGACATGACAGGTAGTGTCTGTCATCCATTAAACATGAAGCAACTTAGACTGTCAAGTGACACGTATACCTCCACCGCATTGGCATCACTATGATAAGATATTATTAAGATATCATTCAGCATAGACGGTTACACCTACTGATCTCCAGAGGCGAGATCAGGGCCCGACTACAAAATGTTGGGCTATTTTTGTTTAAACCATATTCTCTATGGTATAATATTTAGGTATGATTCCCGTTGAACTTCAATCAATGCTATTTGGTGAAATGTTACCAAATACCATCCAAATACTAATAGCTATATCTCCAATTTTCTTAGCTATAATCCTTTACGTTCTTTTTTGGCCTCTATGGGTCAACTATGTTAGATCAGACTTCATAGCCAATATGAAGTACACTCTTTTGGAAATTAAACTTCCTAAAGAGATGCTGAAATCTCCACTCTCTATGGAATTAGTATTGAACGCATTACACAATACTTCAGATGGTAGTAACTTTGCCCAATTCTGGAAAGGGGAAAAAAGACCAACATACTCTCTCGAACTAGTATCAGTTGAGGGTGTAGTTAAGTTCTTCATTCGCACAGAAGACAGAAGAAAGAATGGAGTTATGGCAGCGCTATATTCTCAGTTCCCAGGTATTGAAGTACATGAGGCACCAGACTACACTCATGGTATACACTTCGATCCTAAAGAAAGTAAGCTATGGGGTGCAGACTTTAAGTTTACACAGAAGAATGATGTATTGCCGATAAAGACATACGTTGATTATGGACTTGATAAGGATCCTAAGGAGGAATTCAAAGTTGATCCTATGACTCCCATGATTGAGTTTCTTGGAAGTGTCGGTCCTAATCAACAAGTATGGTTTCAGTTCATGATTAGAGCTCACACTGCGGAACAAGCCAAACCTGGTCATCTATGGAAGAAAACTGATGCGTACAAGGACCAAGCTCAAGAGTTTGTTAACAAACTTATGGTGCGTGATGCTAAGACTAGAATTGTTGGTAAGAAGGACAAGGAGACTGGAAGAGTCATACCTCCAACTCTAACTGATGGAGAGAAGGAACTCATAAAGGCAGTTGAGAGGAATATGGGTAAACTAGCTTTTGATGTTGGTATCAGGGCTGTGTACATTGGTAAGAAGGATGTATTCGACAAACCAAATGGTGTGGGAGGTATACTTTCTGCATTCAAGCACTTCTCAAGTGAGAACTTTAACGGAATCAAACAGAATGGAGACAAGTACTCAGCTAAGTTCTCAGGACTACCTTGGGAGGACTACAAGAAGTACAGAGAGAACAAGCAGTGTAGACTTGTACTTGAGGCATACAAGAGAAGATCATTCTTCTATGAGCCTTTTACAGGTACACCGCTTGTATTAAGCACAGAGGAATTAGCAACTCTATATCACTTCCCAGGTGCAGTTGCATCAACACCTAACCTTAATCGTATACCTTCTAAGAAGTCACAGGCTCCTGCAAATCTACCTATATAATGAAATACTTCAAATATACAAGAATACTAAAATTAGCATTTATCATTTTCGCTATTCTCCTACTTGTTATAGGGTACTCATCTACACCACCAAAGGATTTTCCTAAACAACAGTTTGATTTCCATATAGACAGCGGAGATTCGATAATCAAGGTAGCAGAATCACTGTACGAGAAGAATATGATATCAAGTAAATCAGTATTTAAGTTTATAGCTATAGTACTGTCAGGTAACAAAGGAGTTAAAGTTGGAGACTATAGATTCAGCGAGCCTACAAATACAATAGGTATTGCAAGAAGAATGATTAATGGGGAACAGAGGCAACCAAGTGTAACTATCACAATACCTGAAGGTACAAATACCTACGATATTGCATATATTCTCCTAAAGAAATTAAATGACTTTAATGCAGCAAGGTTTGTATCATTAGCAATACAATATGAAGGATATCTATATCCAGATACATATATCTTTTTAGCTAATACAAAACCTGAGGAGATAATTAAGGTTATGAGAGAGAACTTTGAAGAGAAGATAAGTAAGATTAACTTGAGTAAGTCTAATAGGAGTCTAAAGGATATTGTTAATATGGCAGCCATAGTGGAGAAGGAAGCTAATAACAGTGAGGATCGGAAGATCATTGCTGGAATATTATGGAAGAGACTTGATCGTGGAATGCTACTTCAAGTTGATGCTCCTTTCTATTACCTAACTGGTAAGCCAGGCAACTTCACAAAGCAAGATCTAGCTATTAAGTCTCCTTATAATACTTACCTATATAAAGGATTACCAAAGGGACCAATATCAAATCCTGGTATAGCTGCGATAGAGGATACAATTAACTACATTAAGACTGACTACTATTACTACCTAACTGGTAAAGATGGACTAATGAGATATGCAATTACATATGACACTCATTTGAATAACATAAATAGATATTTGAAATAGTTATTAACTTAACATATACTCGAAATATGAAGTCTAAGAAAGTATATATAGGGATGTCGGGTGGAGTAGATAGCTCTGTATCCGCAGCACTACTTAAGAAAGCTGGTTATGATGTAACTGGTGTATTCATTAAAGTATGGCAACCTGACTGGATTAACTGTACGTGGAAAGAGGATAGGTTAGATGCTATGAGAGTAGCTGCTAAGCTTGATATACCCTTTATAACTCTAGATCTTGAGAAAGAATACAAGGAGGAGGTAGTAGACTATATGATTAGTGAGTATAAACTCGGAAGAACACCTAATCCAGATGTGATGTGTAATAGGTATGTAAAGTTTGGTGGTTTCTATAACTATGCTATGAAGAACGGTGCTGACTATGTTGCTACAGGACACTATGCGCAAGTGATTGATGGAAAGTTAGTTGCAGGAGAAGACAAGAACAAAGATCAGACATATTTTCTCTGGACACTTAATAAAGAACAATTGAGTAAGACATTGTTCCCGGTTGGGAACATCGAGAAGCCTGAGGTACGTAAATTAGCAAAGAAATTTGATTTACCAAATGCTTTAAAGAAGGATAGCCAAGGACTATGCTTCATAGGTAAGATAGATATTAAAGAATTTTTGTCTCACTATATTACTCCAGACAAAGGAGGTGTACTTGATATACAAGGAAATGTAATTGGTACACACGATGGTTCCTTTTTCTATACCATAGGTGAAAGACATGGGTTTGATATTATCAAGAAGACTCCTAATGATGAGCCGTATTATGTAATATCCAAAGATATAGAGAAGAATACAATAACTGTTGCTAACAAGGGATTGGAGGGTGAGTTACCTAATGGAATAACTACTATACAAGTGAAGGACGTTAACTGGAATCAGGGCGTACCAGCTATTGGAAGAAAGATACTAGCTCGTACTAGATACAGAGCACCACTACAGGAGATAGAGTTTGTAGACAGTAATACAGTTAAGTTTACTAACGTACAAGACAATATATCTGTAGGGCAGTCTCTGGTTATGTACGATGGAAATATATGTTTAGGTGGTGCTATAATATCCGCATGAATCACTTAATACAAATTACAAAGGCTGATGGTACAAAGGAATTATTCGAAGAACATAAATTAATTGATTCTCTAAAGAACTCCGGAGGTAGTGAAGAGGTTATAGAAGAAATACTGGGCCATATAAGTAAGGAGATGTATGACGGTATGCCAACTAGTGAGATATATTCTAGAGCATTTAAGCTACTTAGAAGTCATTCTCTACCAGTTGCTGTAAAGTATTCGCTTCGCAGAGCTCTCTCTGAACTTGGTCCAGATGGTTTTCCTTTCGAGAAGTATATTGCAAAGATGTTTGAAGCTAGAGGATATCAGACATTAACTGATCAGAGTGTTCTTGGTGTATGTGTTCCTCATGAGGTAGATATCGTAGCATGGAATGATAGCAAGTTAGTTATGGTGGAAGCTAAGTTCCATAATGAACTTGATATGAAGTCAGATCTTAAGGTTGTACTGTACATCAAAGCTCGTTTCGATGACCTTAAGGGTAATATGTTCGACTATGGAGGGATACAGAGGAAACTAACAGAAGGTTGGCTCATTACTAATACAAAGTTTACAGAACAAGCAATTAAGTACGGAGAGTGTAATGGAGTTAAGATGTTGGGATGGAACTATCCAGCAAAGGGTAACTTACAGGACATTATCGAAGAACTACATCTACATCCTTTTACTTGTCTTGTATCTATATCTAATACATTCAAAAAGGAGCTATTAAAGAAGGGTGTTGTGCTTTGTATGGAGATATATAATAATCAGAGTGTGTTAGACGAGATTGGTATGAAGTCTCCAGAGAAAGAGGAGGTTATAGCCGAGATTAAGGAGGTTTGTGGGATAGAGTAAATACTATGAAAAACAACAAGATTAATACCGAATGGAATTTTAGTTTGTTCTATAAATCAATAAATGATCCTAGAATAGAGACTGATATGGAGCAGTTGGAGAGACTTTGTCTAGATTTCTATACCAATTACCATAGTCAATCTCTTGAGAACAACAAAACAGCACTTAAACAATCTCTCGAAGACTATTTCCTAATTATAGGCAAGCTACCATCCAAGCCAGTAACATATCTGACTTTTTTAACTCATAAAAATTCTTCGAATGAGAAGGCTCAGTCAATGCTAAACCTTTACAATAGCAGAACAACGAAGTGTATAAACAATATTACATTCTTTACAATCAAGCTTGGAGTGATTAGTGGTGATATTCAACAACAGCTGCTATCAGATCCTGACCTTGCATACTATACCTTCTTCCTTAAATGTACTTTTGACGATGCCAAGTATCTTCTATCAGAAGCTGAAGAGAAGATCATTAATCTCAAGAGAATACCGTCATCAGACTTTTGGAACGATAGTCATGACAAGGCGATATCAGGATTAACAGTAGACTGGAAGGGTAAGAAGCTTCCTTTACAAGAGGCTAGTAATTTAATTAAGAATCTAAACAAATCAGAAAGAGTTAAGCTATCTAAATTAGTGAATGCTGAACTTAAAAGTATTGCATTCTTCTCAGAAGCAGAAATCAATGCTGTATATATCAACAAAAAGATTGATGATGAACTAAGAGGATTTGATACTCCACAACTAGCAACAATATTAGGGTATAGGAATGATCCTCTAGTTGTAGAAAATCTAGTCTCTAGTGTGACAAAGTATTTTCCAGTTGCACATAAGTTTTTTAAGATTAAAGCAAAGCTACTAAAGCTTAAGAAGCTAAACTACTCAGATAGAGCTGTATCATACAAGAAGATTAAGGGGGACTTTGCATATAAAGAATCGATTAAGAGACTAAATACAACACTTAATACGTTCGATACTAAATATGCTGATATGTTGAGTCAGTATGTTAATAACGGTCAAATAGACGTAGCTCCACAGAAAGGTAAGCACGGAGGAGCGTATTGCTGGGGCACATACGAGAACCCTACACTTGTATTACTAAATCATATTAATGATCTTAACTCATATTCAACACTAGCTCATGAGATGGGACATGCATTCCATACAGAACTATCAAAGAAAGCTGGTCCAGTATATTGCCAATACTCCACAACTACTGCCGAGACCGCGAGTACATTTTTTGAAAGTTTAGCATTCGATACATTCGCTGAGACTCTAAGTGATAGCGACAAGATTGTAGCTTTACATGACAAGATAGATGATGAAATGCAAACAATCTTTAGACAGATAGCATGTTTTAACTTTGAATCTGATATACATAGTGTTGTACGTAACAAGGGACTAGTTACAAAAGAGGAATTAGCCAATCTTCATAACAAGAATATGAGTGCATACCTCGGTCCAGTATTCAAGATGGAAGAGGATGATGGATATTTCTTCGTTCAATGGGGTCATATTAGAAGATTCTTTTATGTATACACTTATGCATACGGAATGCTGGTTAGTAAGGTTATGCTTAAGAGATACAAGGAAGACAAGAGCTTTATAGCTTCAATTGAAAAGTTTCTTAAGGCAGGAGGTAGTGATACGCCAGAGAATATATACAAGAGTATCGGAATTGATGTTACAGACAAGAATTTCTTTAGTGAGGGATTAGGGGAAATTAAAAAGGATGTAGATATGCTAGAGAGGTTGGTTAGTAAGAAGAAGTAGGTTGACGCAATGTATTTTCATTTTCCCCTAATTTTATGCTAAACTCTTTCCATGAACCCAAAGTTAACAAGTAGCGATATAAGATCTAGATTCCTTAAATTCTTCGAGAAGAGAGGGCATGTTGTCATACCTTCAGCATCTCTTGTAACAACAGATGAGAAGGGAATAACTAATTCAACACTTTTTAATACTGCAGGTATGCAACCTCTAGTGCCATACCTACTTGGTAAGACTCATCCAAACGGAACTAGATTAGTTGATACACAGAAATGTCTTCGTACTGTTGATATAGATGATATTGGAGACAAGACACATGCTACATTCTTTGAAATGCTTGGTAACTGGTCTCTTGGTGACTATTTCAAAAAAGACGCTATAGAATGGAGTTTTGAATTCTTAACAAACAAAGAAGAAGGATTAGGACTTGATCCTAACAGACTATATGTAACTGTATTTGAAGGAGATAGCATAGCTCCTCGTGATGAAGAAGCTGCGAACATCTGGAAGGATATATTCAAGAGAAATGGTATTGAAGGTAACAGACTATACTACCTCCCTGCGAAGAATAACTGGTGGGAGGCTGGAGACAATGGACCTTGTGGACCAGATACGGAGATGTTCTACGATATATCAAATACATTTGGAGGCAGAGGACTAACTCATGAAGAATATGTTAAGGCAGATGATGAGAGAACTGTTGTTGAGGTATGGAATGATGTATTCATGCAATATGAGAAGAAGGATGGAGCTATAGTCGGTACCTTACCTAAACCTTCAGTAGATACAGGTGCTGGATTGGAGAGACTTACTATGACTCTACAAGGAGTAGACAATATATATGATACCGACCTATTCAAACCAGTAATGGAGAAGATATCTTCTGTATCTAAGAACTTTGATCTAAAGTCCGCAAGAATTGTTGCTGATCATATTCGTGCATCTGTATTCCTGATCACAGACGGAGTTACTCCATCTAATACTGATAGAGGATACATACTACGAAGACTATTGAGACGAGCTATAGTTAATGCTAATAGGTTAGGGGTACAAGAGAATACACTAAAGGATTTAGTTAATATCTTTGCAAATACATACAAGGACTCATATCCAATCATACAAGACAAACTTGAATATATTAGAAATGAGATTAATCAGGAGGAGGAGAAGTTTAGAAAGACACTTGAGAAGGGGCTTAAGGAATTCGATAAAGGTACAGATGCATTTACCCTGTTCTCAAGTTATGGTTTTCCTATAGAGTTAACACTTGAACTATCGAAAGAGAAGGGTATTACAGTTGATATTGAAAAATACAATGAGGAGTTCAAGAAGCATCAAGAACTATCTAGATCCGGAGCAGAACAGAAGTTTAAAGGAGGACTAGCAGATGATACTAATCCTATGGTGATTAAGTACCATACAGCGACCCACCTACTACACCAGGCACTACATGATGTACTTGGGGAAGGAGTAGGGCAGAAGGGATCTAATATAACGGCTGAGAGATTAAGATTTGATTTCTCGTACAACAAGAAGATGACGGATGAAGAAAAGAAGAAGGTAGAGGATATAGTTAATGAGAAGATCAAGCAAGCATTGCCAATGCAGAATGTAGTTCTTCCGAAAGAAGAAGCTCTTAAGACTGGAGCAAGACATTTCTTCGGAGAGAAGTATGGAGATGAAGTATCAATATACTTTATCGGTAATTCCCTAGAAACTGCATACTCTAAAGAATTCTGTGGAGGTCCACATGTTAAGAATACTTCAGAGCTTGGAGTATTTAAGATACAGAAGGAGGAAGCTAGTTCTCAAGGAGTGAGGAGGATAAAGGCAGTGTTGACATAGCTCATAAGATGTAGTATACTTTTAAAAGTAACCCTAAACAAACACCTCCTTCAGGGTTGGGAGAGAACACTCTAACAGATATGGTCCCCACATTAACTATCATTGTTTTCACGGCTGTCGCTGTCTTCATCATGATTAGGTTTTTTATCTCACTCATGTGTGGACGCTGTCCTAAATGTAACAATTTCTGGACTAAGACCATCGATGTTCGTAAACGTGATGAACACCGTCCTGGTGGATATTATTTCCACCACGCAAACCACTGTCCTAAATGTAAATTAAACTGGAATCTAAGTGGAATGAGTTTTATTGTGGATGAACCAACAGTAAAGAAATAATGCTGTCCACGCATTAGCGGCCGTTGCACACGGCCGCTTTTCTTTTTCCACACGCAACATAACCACATAGATGATATAATATCTACACTATGTTCTCGCTTTTTAATAATAGTTCAAAGAGAAGTTTTAATATCATTCTAGATATTCAAAGTGGATTAGTACGTGGATCAGTAATAGAGAAGGATGAACTGGGTAAACTACATGTATCATTAGTCGTAACTAAAACTAGTACTGGTAGAAGACATAAGGATGCGGTACATCTAACTAAGGATAGCTTGAAGCTTGTAGATCAAGTTGTGTCCAGTATTTCAAAGGACATTTCTGGTAAGACAATTAATAGCATTAACTATGTACTATCCTCTCCATGGGTATTCTCAAAGATTAAGACCATAAAGAACGAGTATGGGGTGGATACGGATATTAGTAATGACTTGATTGAGGGGATAATCAATGATGAGTTTAAGAAGGGTGGAGGATCTGATTCAACTGTGATTGATAGGAAGATATTTGAGGTTAAGCTAAACGGTTACGTTGCAACTAATTTCGATAACAAGAGAGCACATTCAGTAGAGATATCTGTAGCAAGTTCGGTAGCATCTAAGGAATATATAAGTAGACTGGATGATACAGTTAAACATCACTTAACATCTAAGAAGTACACATATAACTCCGCTTCGCTATTACAATTCGTCGCTCTACGAAACATATTTACTGACAGCATTGAATATACATATATACATACTCATAGCGAGTTAACAGACTTTGTTGTAGTTAAGAGCGGGCAATGTAAGACCATTGGTAGCTATCCAATTGGTATAAATACCATACTTAACAAGCTATCCAACTCAACTAATCATGATCTAGAAGCATTAAAATCAACCCTAAGCCTCTACCAAGATGGTAAATTAAGTGAATCAGAGATGACAAGACTTGGTAAGATAATAGATCCAATAATGGAAGAATGGACATCATCACTAGTATCAGCAATTAATATTAATGAATCTAATATTCCTAAAACTGTATACCTGGCAGCACATGGATACTTCAATATATTTAAAGAAAGTATTCTAAAGAAAATTACTCTAAACATCGTTGAACACGATTTAATCAAGGTGGATAGCAATGTTGTATTCGATAAGTATGCAAATACTAGCAACATGGTAAAAATGTATGCAATTGCATTGCATGATGTGTTATAATATTTAGGATTATGGCAATTAGAAAAAATTCCACTAAAAAAGTTGTTCAAGATATAGTTCCTTCTCAGAAGCGATCTATTAGAAATATTACAATTAAGCATGAAGAGGAGGTAGAAGTTAAGCCTCAGAGAAGAAGGGTAGTGGAAGAACCTGAAGTATTTGAGAATGTAGAACCAATCTTTACTAAGAAACCAAAGGCTAAGAAAACTGTATCTAAAACTCGATACCTAATTACTTTCGGTATCATCTTAGTATCTATTGCCGTTATAGCTATAGCTCTATCTCTCTCATACTCAAAGGCCACAGTAACTATTACCCCTAAAACAGCTGACTTTGATATTAGTGGAACATTTACTGCTAAGAAAGGTAATACTGTAGCTAGTACTGATATGCAATATGAGTCGATTACTGTATCTGACACTCTAGTTGAGACTATGCCAGCAACTAAGGGTCCGTTAATACAGACTAAAGCTAAGGGAACTGTAGTTATATACAACAACCATAGTGCAACAGCTCAGACATTGGTGGCGGGTACTAGAATATCTACACCAGAAGGGCTAATATATCGTACAACTACTACAGTAAGTGTACCTGGTAAGAAGACTACTCCTGGTAGTATATCTGTTGCTGTCGTTGCTGATCAGGTAGGAGAGAAATATAACATTAACGTAGCTGATCTAAAGGGTGACTTTAAGCTTCCTGGATACAAGGGTACAACTAAGTATGATACTTTCTATGCGAGAATTAAGACAAATATCACTGGAGGATTCTCTGGCAACAAGATGGTTATAGATGAGACACAGAAGAAGGCTAAGATAGTTGCTATGCAGGATCTACTTAAGGAACAATTAGTAACTAAACTAAATGAGAATGTTCCTAAGGACTATATCCTATACGACACTGCATACAACATTGAATACGAGACACCTGAGCCTGTATTTAAAGATGCAACTAACGCTGAGATCACAGTTAAGGGAACTGCATATGGTGCTATATTTAAATCCAACTCTCTAGTTAAGTATATTGCTAGTAAGGAGATAAAAAAGTTCCCATCAGATACCTATGACATATCTGGAGACAAGGAACTGGCATTCAAGATCTCTAATATCAAGGATTTCTCTATAAAGAAGGGTACTCCTATGATATTTACCCTTAAAGGCCCAGTTACAATCACAGGAACATTCAATGAGGCTAAGCTTAAGGAGGAATTGAGAGGGCTTAAGGTCCAAGACAGTAGTGCGGTATTTGCTAAGTATACAGCCATAGCAAATGCATACACTTTAATCACTCCTTTTTGGATGAGATCCTTCCCAGACAGCGTAGAGAAGATACTAATAGAGTATAAGCATTGACTTTTACTGGGTACTTCTGGTAGTATATGTAAACGCGAAATTAATGGATTCCAAGATCAATATCAACGACAAAGTTAAGGCTACTACTACTGCATTTGGTGTGGTAACAGAAGCTTTACCTAATACTCTCTTTAGAGTAGCACTCGATGGTAAAGAAGAAGTCATTATGGCGTATCTAGCAGGTAAAATGCGAATGCATCGCATAAGAGTACTTATCGGAGACAAGGTAGAACTTGAGTTGGATCCATACGGAGGTAGGGCACGAATAACAAAGAGATTTTAATAGCAAAACTTAAAAGATTTTTAATAAAATGAAGGTAAAGGCATCAGTAAAGAAAATTTGTCCAAAGTGCAAAACCGTTCGTAGAAAGGGCTATGTTTACGTTATATGTAAGTCGAATCCGAGACATAAGCAAAGACAAGGTTAATTTTAAAATACTATGAGAATACTAGGTATAACAATTCCAGATACAAAAAGATTAGACATAGGTCTTACTGTTCTTTACGGTGTAGGACGTGCACGCGCTCTTAAGATCCTTAAGGATGCTAAGGTTCCAGTTGATACTGATCCTAAAGCTCTAACAGTTGATCAAGAAAACGAGATTAGAAAGATCATTGAGACTTTCAAGATTGAAGGAGACCTAAAGCGTGAAGTAGCTTCTAACATCAAGAGACATAAGGATATAAAGACATACAGAGGTACTCGCCATATGAGACATCTACCAGTAAGGGGACAGAGAACAAAGACAAACTCTCGAACTGTAAGAGGAAACATCAGAAAAACTATGGGTTCAGGTAGAAAGAAGGAAGAGAAGAAATAAAATACTGATATAAAAATATGGAAAAGAAAAAAATAGTAAAATCTGAGGGAGAAACAAAGGAGAAAGTTTCAAAACCTACAAGCTCTTCAAAAAAGAGACTTGATTCTGGTATATTGTACGTTCAATCTACATACAATAACACTAAGGTTCTTCTAACTGATAACGATGGTAACGCTGTTATCTGGTCTTCATGTGGTACTCTAGGTTTTAAGGGAGCCAAGAAAGGTACTCCTTTCGCAGCTGCTAAGGTAGGAGAGACTCTAGCTCTAAAGGCAGAGGCACTTGGCCTTAAGGATATTAACGTGGTAGTTAAGGGAGTTGGATCAGGTCGTGAGTCAGCTATCCGTGGTTTTATTTCAAGAGGAGTAACTATTTCATCTATAAAGGATGAGACACCTGTTCCTCATAATGGGCCTCAGGCAAAGAAGCCAAGAAGAGTATAATATATTATTTTTATGAAAATTGGACCAAGATATAAAATTGCAAGAAGACTAGGAGCACCAGTATTTGAGAAAACTCAAACTCAGAAATTTGCTGTAAGAAGTGAGCAAAAGAAAATGGCTGGAAAGTCATCTAAGCCTAAGACAAGAAGTGATTACGGACTAGGTCTTATCGAAAAGCAGAAGGCTAGATACAGTTACGGTGTTACAAGTAAGCAATTTGGTAACTACGTTGCTAAGGCTACAGAGACAAAGGGTAACTCTAGTGATCTTCTAATACACCTACTAGAAGGACGTTTTGATAACGTTGCTCTACGTGCTGGTTTTGCTACAACAAGACAAGCTGCTCGCCAAATGACATCTCATGGTCATCTTACAATTAATGGAAAGATAGTAACTATCCCTTCATACCAGGTTAAGGTAGGAGATATCGTAGGTATTAGAGAAGGAAGTAAGAAGAAAGCTCTATTCAACACTCTTGATGAAAGACTAAAAACAGTTAAGATTCCTGCTTGGCTAAAGCTCAATTTCGACAAGAAAGAAGTCGAGATTGCTGGAATACCGAATGTAGCACCTTCTGAATTACAGTTTAATGTCGGAGCAGTATTGGAATTTTATAGTCGTTAATAGCTTATCAGAGTATAAAATAATTTTAATAAAAAATATATGTCAAATCATTCAATAATTGTTCCATCAAAGCCAAAGATAATCCGCGAGGAAGGTTTTAGTGGTACTTATGAAATAGACGGTCTATATCCTGGATATGGTCATACTCTTGGTAACTCTCTAAGACGTATTATCCTTTCTTCTCTACCTGGAGCAGCTATTACACGTATTAAAATTAAGGGTGTTGAACACGAATTTTCATCAATTGATGGAGTTAAAGAGGATGTTATCGCTCTAATTCTTAACTTCAAGAAGCTAAGAATCAAGCTAATTACAGATGAACCTCAGACTATAGTTCTAAAGGCTAAGGGTGTTAAGACACTAACTGCTAAGGATATAGAAGTACCTGGACAAGTAGAGATACTAAACCCTGAGCTACACCTAGCTACTCTTACAGACAAGAGTTCAGATGTTGATATAGAACTAACTGTTGAGAAGGGACTTGGATATGTTTCAAAGGAAATCATTACAAAGGACCGTGTTGATATTGGTACAATCTCTCTTGATGCAACATTTACTCCAATCAAGAAGGTTAACTACGAAGTTGAGAACATGCGTGTTGGAGACAGAACAGACTTTAATCGTTTGAGACTAACTATCGAGACTGACGGAACTCTAACTCCTAACGAAGCTCTAGAAAGTTCAATTGCTCTTATGATCATGCAGCTTAAGGCAATTGTTGGATTCAAGGAAGAGGAAGTAGTTGAGGAGACAAAGTCAGAGACTTCTTCAGACTCAGAATCTGCTCCTAAGCAAGAGCTAGATGTTGAGTTCCTAAAGACACGCATAGATGCTATTGGATTCTCTCCAAGAACAGCTAAGGCTCTTACAAGTGCAAACATCAGAACAATAGGTGGTCTTGCAAGAAAGAAGGAAGTTGATATTCTTGATATCGAAGGATTGGGAAGTAAGGGAATACAGGAAATCAAGAAAGTGCTTTCACAGTATGGTATAACATTAAAGTAATAAATTAATTAAATTTTATGAGACATCATTCAGTTACAAGAAAATTCGGTTTAGAGAAGGATCAAAGAAACGCTTTGATGCGTTCTCTTGCGCGAAATCTCATAAATGAAAACAAGATTAAGACTACTCTAGCTAAGGCTAAGGAGCTTAGACCATACGTAGAGAAGCTAGTTACTAAGGCTAAACTTAATACTCTTGCTTCAAGAAGAGTATTAATCTCAAAGATTGATGGAGAAAGAGAGGTTAAGGTTCTTGTTGATAACCTTGCTAAGAAGTATGCTGACAGAAAGGGAGGATATACTAGAATTATTAAACTAGCACCAAGAAAGCTTGACGCAGCTCCTATGGCTATGATTGAATTTGTATAATATTAAATAACATGAATTACACTATAGATGCACAAGGAAAGAAGTTGGGACGAGTAGCTAGTGAAGCTGCAGCTCTTCTTAATGGTAAGAGTTCAGTAAGTTTTTCTAGAAACAAGGTATCTGATGTTAAGGTTTCAATAATTAACACAAGTAAGGCTAGTTTTGATATTAAGAAGCTTAAAGAGAAGAACTACGTTACATTCACAGGATTTAGAGGTGGACTATTCACAGAGACTCTAGAGCATCTTATCGCTCGTAAGGGTACAAGTGAAGTTTTTGAGAGAGCAGTATACAGAATGCTTCCTTCAAACACTCTACGAAAGCAGATAATGAAGAATTTAACAATTACAGAATAATATATATGACAGCAATTAAAACAACAGATAAATACATTGAAGCTATCGGTCGTAGAAAGACTGCTTCTGCTCGTGTAAGAATTACTCCAAGTTCAAAGACTTCATATGATATTAATGGTAAGACAGTAGAAGAGTACTTCCCAACAAAGGAACTTCAACTTATGGCTCAGGAGTCTCTAAAGGAGTCTAAACTTACAGAAACTAAGTTTAAGATCACTGTAGTTGCAAAGGGAGGAGGTATTGCGGGACAAGCTGATGCTGTAAGACATGGTATCGCTCGTGCCCTTATCGAATATGACAAGGAACTAAGAACAGGATTGAAGAAGGCAGGAATGCTTAAGCGTGATCCTAGAGCAAAGGAAAGACGTAAGTTCGGATTCAAGAAAGCGAGAAAGAGTCCACAGTGGAGTAAGAGATAGCAGCAAAAAAGACCGATACCGATCGGTCTTTTTTGTAACTAAAACACCCAACATAAGCTATGTTTATTAGTATTGACAAATCAATAAATATGGTATATAGTTATGTAGGATAGATTAGTCAGCTATTCACGGAGTAAATGAAGTACTCTCTAGGATCGAAAGTTCTAGAAAGTGGGTATGAAACCCCATCCTCTGATTTTGACTAAGTTGGTTCGTTGACATATGAAGAACAACAAAGCGGTGCGCGACCTGTTCGCGTTGTGGCTGAAGCGAACGTTAGAAATCGAAGGCAAGGAGGGTAAGGACATTGAGTCAATCCTTAGGAAGACTGATGAATTCCTGACCAGGAAGGAGCATTACAAAATGCTATTCGCATGTTTCGTTTTATCATTGATCACCTTTATTGGTGCACTCAGCGTGTTGGTAGTTTTCAGGGACAATGAAGATGTGTTAAGGTGGCCTTACCTCGGAACAGGGGCATTGACCATCATCACATCACTTCTACTGGCTTTCAATAGACCTGTGAGTCAGGATGCGTATTACTGGAATTATTTCTGTCGCCACTTTCGTGAATACTGTGAGGTGGTGAATACGAGGCATGACTCCTCGATATCCGTAATGAGAATGGAACCAGAAGGTCATGCTGGGGTAATAATGGGATACCACAGTAGCTTAAATGAAAACAAACTATTGGAACATTTTGAGTATGATTCCTTAAGAAAACTGATACGGTGGATCAAGCTACTGGAGAATACTGGGCGTGCTGATAGTCACGAGCACACGATTGCAAGGGGTATGCATTTGACTACAATCCTGTGTTTCGGAGATCGGTTAGGGTTGCAATTCAAACCAGTCAAAGTATATTTCTCCTGGTTCTGATAGGAGAAACTGGGTGAATTTTCAGGGGCCAAGATTGAATCTTGGTCCCTTTTACTTTGTCTGTGTCGTGTGGTAAAAATATGTTTAGAACCACCAATTACGGTGAACTTAGGAGCACATCATGAATCCAGTTAGCTTTACTATCGCACTGATTTGCATTGCAATACTCACCATCATCCTGTTTAAGTTCTACAAATTCATGGAGATGGTTGAGAAGAAGGCTGCGATTGAACACATCAACCGTGAGATAGCTTTAATTAACAAGAATTGTGACAAGGGGGATCCAGATTCTCTAAGGATATTTTCTCAAATACTTGTCCTGATGAGCCTGCATGGAATCGAACAATCCGAGATCTCGCATAACCTTCCTACGGTGGAAATGTGGGCAAAGAACTCGTTTCAAAAAGCCATAGACGCTATCAAAGCCCAGCAAGAGACACTCTTAGAAGAGATGAATGGTCTAGAATTAAATGACGGAGAGAATGAATCGTCTAGGAAAGTAAAACTTTGGTACGAGCTACGGAGACTCCACACACTACAAGAAAGAATGGAGTATGAATTGCAACAATTTAGTGTCGAGTGAACGAGGGTGCGTTTGCACCCTTTTGTATTGATTAAAATATTTCTTTGTGCTGGCATGAACAGTGGGTATACGTGTACCTAGACTAGGCTCCATTCACGTGGTAGAAATACAACAGAAGGAGTATAGAACACATGAACAGAATCCTATCGCTCATAATTGTCCTGAGTGCAATTGCCATCATCGTCCCTGTAGTGTATTGGATACTAACGTGGGTTAGAAGGAAACACGCTATTGAGGAAATCAATGATCTTTTGGTCCGTATGAATGCGGGGCAAATTGAGGAGGGTGAGTCGCTTCAGGAGTATTTATGGATATTGGAGGAAATGAGACTCTACGACATACCAAAGTCAGCCTTAAGGTTCAGCTTGGATGAAGCACGGAATAGTGCTTTCGAGTCATTCACGCGAGTATTGGATAACCACAATGCTAACCTTGAAAGAGTTCAGAAAGAACTATCTGATCCTAAACTCGATGATACCGATGGTGGTGCGGCATACAAGCAATATCTTGAGCAAGATAAGACTCGTCTTGAACTCTTGGTCAAGCAAATGTCTAAGGAACTCGAGGAGTTTCTAGAGCATTAACACAGGGCGCGTTTGCGCCCTTTTGTATTGCAAAATCAACTCTATAATATATACTAGAAATATATGAAAGATGAAAATGATATCACAATTGAAAGGGATGAGAATATTGATGACTCTGTAGTCATCGAAGAGAATGCTTTAGATACTGTTAAGGTACTTAAGGAGAAGCTTAAGAAAGCTATTGAAGAGAAGCAGGAGTATCTAAATGGTTGGCAGAAAGACAAAGCTGAGTTTATAAATGCTCGTAAGCGTGATCAAGAATCACAAAAAGATTTTGCTCGTTTCTCTAACGAGAATCTAATTACTGAACTAATACCTGTATTAGATAGTTTTAATATGGCTATGGGTAACAAGGAAGCATGGGAGAAGGCAGACAAGAACTGGAGAGTGGGAGTTGAATATATTGCTAATCAGCTTAAGAAGACTCTAGAAGACTTTGGTCTTAAGGAAATCGACCCTATAGGTAAGACATTTGACCCTATGCGTGATGAAGCTATAGAGGATGGTAAACAGAGTGATATAGTAACTACAGTTGTACAGAAGGGATATGAGCTTAATGGCAAGGTTTTGAAGGCTCCTAAGGTTAAGATTGGGGAGGGGAAATAGCTATTGACTTGACATGTAAAATATGTTATTTTATATTTGGACACTTAATTGTCCTATTCAAAAATAACCAACCAAGGGTGATACGTGAAAAGAGCTAGAAGTTGTAAACCTATTGGCAACGCGCCGGAAATAGTTCCGGTATACGAGCCGGAAGTTGGAAAACCTATTAACGGATACATGACCAGAGGTCATAGACCGTCTGATAGCGCATTTGACCCAACAACCGACATTGCGATTAGGGTATTTGATGCCTACAGCTACGGAGTAATCATAACAGTAGAGACGCTTGACCGACCAGCTGAGATATTCTATGAAGCAAATTGCCATCCTGACTACTTTCTCGAATACGTGATAGGAGAAAGGCAGAAAGAAGGTTTTGTATCGAACAACGGTAAGTTGTTCTTTGGAGGATTCCGCAAGAGGAACAGAGTGAAAGCCATCCGAGTTACATGGGAGTCCGTGTATGCAAAAATTGAACGCATAGCCAGAGCTGAGTATGAAATGGATCTAAATAATCCAGAAAGGACTAAACCCATGATGTGGGATCTGGCAGATTACATGTCACACAATGACTGGGGTAACCACGGAAAAGGATACATACCAGTCGGCATCGAGAACCTCGATTGTATCAATGTAAAAACATCACCAGTAATCTTGAATGATAGCTTGGTGAAGGTAATGGAACATCTGGAAACTCTCATCGTAAAATGAACAAATAATGAATTACAAATCGTCCGGGGGATCGCAAGATCTCTCGGACAAACTTTTATACAGATCTAAATCCCAATCTCCTTCTTTATATCCTTCCAGTGACTCTTAAGTGAGTCTGCTGTCTCTGCAAGTTCTACCATATCCATATTCTTCATCTTGTTATACTTCTTTGATACCTTATCAATAGCTTTATGGTATGACTCCTCAGATACGTCCTTAAGCTTCTCTACTTCATCCATTACGTCTCCCTTCATCTTTAGGGTCCAACTCTTAATTGCTTTTCTTTGGACCTTGCCTTTCTTAGTACCATACAAGAAGTATGCTCCAGCTGTAGTTGCTGCAAGGGTAGCTAATCCAATACCTATAGCTATATTGTTATTATTTTTCTTTTTCATTTATTTTTTATTAACTCTTCCTCTTCTATTAAATAGGTTTTTGATTACCTTAAATATAGACGTAATAACTGATGAGTTATTACGTATCTCTTTCTTTATCTCACCTCTAATCTCTGCAATATCTTCAGCTATCTCTCCACTCTCTCTACGAGCTATGCGTGATATCTCACGTATATCTGCAATTATGAATGCTATGTAGGTCAATATGACTATTGAAATTAGTCCTAAAGCTATAACTATTACTGTTGTTACGAAGAAGAATATGTCTGCGTGTATAAGTGTTTGCATAAGGTAATCATAGCATGGATTTGGTTGGACAAATTTGCAAAATATAATATAATACTTGTATGTTAGCTATTGCTTCAAAACAACTCAATAGCATCTTTGAGAGAATCATCTACGACAAGAATGGTGTACTTGTACGTGTTCGTTTTACTGTAGTTGATGTTAATGGAAAGCTTACAGCTCAGATCGTGTCTGCTGAACCTATAGTTACTAAGTCTGAGAATGTAGTATGTCTACCAATATCAGTTGATGCCGAAGATCTTGCTCTAGATACAACTCCTTCATATATATCTAGGATATCTCCATATATCTCTCTAGACTTCTTTATGAGTCAACCTACGAGGGCTCCGGCTAAATAAAAAGAATCCGCAAATTAATGCGGATCTGCAGTGGTGTTTAAGTGATTTCATCAACCCTACACCAAGTAATGCGTCTGTCTTCAAATTCAATACATACCGAGATACCTTGAGGAAAAGTCACGTGGTTCTCATAACCATACGTAACGTCCTTAATCACAGCCCTAAGACCGTTTATACCACATTCTCCATGTATAGAATTAAAAATGACAGACCTGCCAATATCAAGTTTGGAAAAAGATGAACTCATATAGGGCGACATTATCAAAATATAAAATAATAATCAAACAAATCTATGTCTAAAATAATCGGAATCGATCTAGGTACCACCAACTCTGCAGTTGCAGTAATGGAAGCTGGTACACCAAAAATATTAGAGAACGCTGAAGGAGCACGTACAACTCCATCTATAATCGCAATGTCTAAGACTGGCGATCGTATGGTGGGACTTCTTGCTAAGCGTCAGGGAGTTACAAATCCTAAGAATACAATATACCAAATCAAGAGATTCATCGGTCATAACTTCGATGATCCTGCAGTACAGAAAGATAGAACATCTGTTCCATTCGAAATGCAAAAGAGTGCAACTGGAGGAATTGAAGTGAAGATGGGTGATAAGTGGTACAGACCAGAAGAGATATCAGCAATGATACTAGGTAAGATGAAGGCTGATGCTGAAGCTCGTCTTGGAGAACCTGTTACAGAAGCAGTAATTACAGTTCCTGCATACTTCAATGACGCACAAAGGCAAGCTACAAAGGATGCTGGAAAGATTGCTGGTCTTGATGTTAAGAGAATTATCAACGAACCTACAGCTGCAGCTCTAGCTTATGGCTTCGACAAGAAGAAGGATGAGAAGATTGTAGTGTTTGACTTCGGAGGAGGTACATTCGATATCTCAGTTCTAGAAGTTGGAGATGATGTTGTTGAAGTTAAGTCTACAGACGGAGACGCTCATCTTGGAGGTAAGGATATTGATCAAAAGATCATTAACTGGCTTGCAGAAGAATTCAAGAAGCAAGAGGGAATTGATGTTAGAAAGGATGCACTTGCTCTACAGAGACTAGATGAAGCTGCAGAGAAGGCAAAGATTGAACTTTCAACTGCTATGCAGACAGAAGTAAATATTCCATTCCTAACTTCAGGAGCTGATGGACCAAAACACTTACTCGTAACTATGACTCGTGCAAAGCTTGAGGAACTTACTTCAGAGTTCATCACTCGTGCAATGGAGATCACAAAGAGAGCAATGGCTGCATCTCCATTCAAAGTTGGCGATATCAACGAGGTAATACTTGTTGGAGGTCAGACAAGAATGCCAGCTATGCAAAAGGCTGTTAAGGATTTCTTCGGTAAGGAATTACATCTTGGTGTAAATCCAGACGAAGTGGTTGCGGTAGGAGCTGCTATACAAGGAGGTATCCTTGCTGGAGACGTTAAGGGAGTACTACTTCTAGATGTTACTCCGCTATCACTCTCAATCGAAACAATGGGAGGAGTAGCTACAAGATTAATCGACAAGAACACCACTATACCTACCCAGAAGTCTCAAATCTTCTCTACAGCAGCTGATAACCAAACATCTGTAGAAATTCACGTTACTCAAGGAGAGAGATCAATGGCGAGTGATAACAAGTCATTGGGTAGATTCATCCTAGATGGTATAGCTCCAGCTCAGAGAGGTATGCCACAAATTGAAGTTACATTCGATCTAGATGCTAACGGAATCCTATCAGTTACAGCTAAGGACAAAGCTACTGGAAAGGCTAATAGTATTAAGATCACTGCAAGTTCAGGACTTTCAAAAGAAGAGGTTGAGAAGATGAAGAAGGATGCAGAGATGAATGCAGCAGAGGATGCAAAGAAGAAGGAAATGGTTGAAGCGAAGAACATGGCGGAACAACTAATACATACTTCAGAGAAATCTCTAAAGGATGCGGGAGACAAAGTTCCAGCAGATCTTCGTAAGTCAATCGAAGACAAGATTGCTGATGTAAAGACTGCTAAGGATGGTACTGATCAAGCTAATCTAAAGAAAGTAACTGATATCCTATCAGCAGAACTATCAAAGATTGGTGAGATACTATCTAAAGCTCAGGCAGAACAAACTCCACCTACAGGTGAACAGAAGGCACCAGAGGGGGATGTGAAGGATGCGGAGTTTAAGGAGAAGAAATAGGTAGAGTAGGGAATATAGAATTAGTAAAAGACCACAAATATTGTGGTCTTTTACTTTTAATATTGATATAATTGTGAGGTCAATCTAGGTTGTACTAGATTTAACTCAATCAATTCAGTAATCATTCCCGGGATTTAACTGCAAGTTTTAATAATAGTTAGCAAAATTAAATATGGTAAACAAAAACATCGTTATAAATGAGGACGGTAAGTTAGTATTATACACAGGTGAGAATGGGGTAGTTGAGCTAAGAGCGGATACGGACAAGGAGACGATTTGGGCTACGCAGGAACAAATATCAGAGTTATTTGGAACGCAAAGACCAGCAATTACAAAACATCTTAAGAATATCTTCGATTCTGGTGAGCTTAACGAAAGTTCAGTTAGTTCCATTTTGGAACATACTGCCGCTGATGGTAAGAATTACAAGGTAAGGTTCTATAGCTTAGATGTAATACTATCTGTTGGATATAGAGTTAACTCCAAGAAAGCAACTCAGTTCCGTATCTGGGCCACCGTCACTCTCCGTGAGTATCTAATCAAAGGTATTGTAGTTAACAACGAAAGAATATCTAAACTACCAGACAAGATACTTAGTGACTTAGATGAAAAGATCTCCTTTATTCAAAGAACAATTAGAAACAGAGAATTGGACAGGGGTGAGTCTAATAGTCTTCTTTCCGTTATCCATGACTATGCGAATTCTTGGAAGTTCCTAAAGGAATATGATGAAGGTGAGCTGCAGCTAAGGAAGGGTAAGGATATTGAGAAAAGACGTTTTGATTATGAATTCATTCGTGGATCGATAGATATGCTTAAAGAAGTATTGGTTGATAAGAAGGAAGCTACAGATATATTCGGTTCCGAAAGGGATGGAAGTTTCCAAGGTATTCTTAAGACCATATACCAAACCTTCGACGGTAAGGAGCTATACTCAAGTCTTAACGAAAAAGCTTCCCACTTATTGTATTTCATCATTAAAGATCATCCTTTCTCAGATGGTAACAAGCGTATAGGGTCATTTGTATTCATTTACTTCCTGAGACTAAATAGGATGGATATTAGAGACAACGGAGAGAAGAAGATAAATGACAATACTCTAGTAGCTCTTGCATTACTCATTGCTGAGAGTAATCCTAGGGACAAAGAACTTATGGTTGCTTTGGTTTCAAATTTGTTGATGTAGAACAAAACCGACTGTCCTCAAAAGGAAGCCGGTTTTCGGTGTTAAAAATTGAATCATCCTGGCCCTGGCCAATAACCATCTTCTTCAGGTTGCTTTACCTTAACAGGCAATGGATTATAAAATGGATTACCGCTTGGATCAGACAACCATTCTTCATGCCTGACATCAACAGGATTTAATCCTTTATTGATTCTCTGTCGTGCGCCATTTTTCTGACCATGAGTGTGATCGCAAAATTGACTATTGCAAACCGGACAAGTCATACAGGTATAGAATTCGTCGTTTCTTACGAAGAACTCTGGACATCCATCCTGAATTCACTTTTATCTTTTTATCATAAATGATCACTAAAGTCAATACTAATCCAGTAACAATTTCTGCTATATTTATACCCACATGAAAGACTATTACAAAACACTGGGAATACAAAAAGGAGCATCAAAAGACGAGATAAAGAAAGCATTTCGTAAGCTTGCTCACGAACATCATCCTGATAAGAATCAGGGTAATGATGCTAAGTTTAAGGAGATAAACGAAGCATATACTGTATTGTCTGATGATCAGAAGAGACAAAGGTATGATACGTATGGATCGGCTGATCAAGGTGCAGGATTTAATCCTGGACAAGGTTTCGGAGGATTCGACTTCTCAGGATTTGCACAACAGTATCAAGGACAGAATGGTCAATCATTTGAGTTTGATCTTGGAGAGATGTTCGGAGATTTCTTCGGAGGTGGAAGACGACCTAGAAGAGGTGCAAAGATTACTGTAGATATCCAACTTGGTTTCAAAGAATCTATATTCGGAACTGAAAAAGAAATTAATGTAAATGGAGAGAGAATAGTTGTAACTATTCCTTCTGGAATTGAGAACGGGCAAGGATTAAGAATTACTGGAAAAGGAGAGGATGGTCCTGGTGGAAAGGGAGACCTAATTGTTCGTGTGTGGGTTGAGGAGAACAAGACATTTAGAAAACAAGGTTTTGATCTGATCATGGAACTTAATCTTAAGCTTACAACAGCACTACTTGGAGCAACACTTGATATTGAGACATTAGACGGGAAGATAGAGTTAAAGATTCCATCAGGAACTACACATAATGAAATACTTAGAGTTAGACAGAAAGGAGTTCCAGATGAGAGAGGAAGAAGGGGAGACCTACTTATTGTTACAAAAGTTGATATGCCAAGAAAGCTATCTAAGAGTGCACAGAAACTAGTTGAGGAATTGAAGAAAGAGGGGATATAGCTCATAGACTATAAATCTGCTATTATTTACCCATGTCAAAAAAGATATTACTTTCAGGAGTTAAACCTACAGGCCGACCTCATATCGGTAACTATTTCGGTGCAATGAAGCAAATGGTAGATCTACAGAATACAAATCCTGATGCGTTGAAGTACTTCATGATTGCAGACTATCACGCACTTAACTTCATACAGAGTGCAGATCTAATGAGACAGAATACTCTAGATCTTGCTCTAGACTATCTAGCAATTGGTATTGATCCAAAACAATCAAAGATATTTAAACAAAGTGATGTACCAGCCCATACAGAACTAGCATGGATATTCGATACAATCACAACAATGCCATACTTAATGAGAGCACATGCTTTCAAGGATGCAGAAGCAAAAGACAGAGAGATTAGTGTTGGTACCTTCAACTATCCAATGCTAATGGCATCAGACATACTACTTTACGATACAGATATAGTACCTGTAGGACAGGATCAGAAGCAGCATATTGAATATACAAGAGATACTGCACAAAAGTTTAACAATACGTTTGGAGAGACATTCAAGTTACCTGAGGCTCATATAATGAAGGATGTAGCTATCGTACCAGGAACAGATGGACAGAAGATGTCTAAGAGTTACGGCAACACAATTCCTTTGTTTGCAGACAGGGAGGAGATTACAAAAGCAGTGATGAGTATTGTTACAGATTCTAGTGGAGAGACACCTATTAATGTTTACAATATTCACAAGTTATTTAAATCAGAAGCTGAACTAAAGTCTCTATACGAAGAAAGCAAAGGTAAGTACAAGGTCCTTAAGGAAGCGTTGATTGAGGATATTGATGCATTCATAAAGCCACTTAGAGATAGACGTAATGAATTAGCAAAAGATATTGATAGCGTAAAGAGAATACTTGAGGATGGAGCGATAGATGCAAGGAATAGGGCGGATGAGAAGATGAATGCAATTAAAACAACTATTGGAGTAAAATAATTTTATGGAAAGAATATATATAAAGGACCTATCAAGTCATATTGGAAAAGAAGTAAGCATATCTGCTTGGATAGACATTCGTCGTGATCAAGGTAAACTAATTTTCTTCGATTTCAGAGACGTAACTGGTAAGGTCCAGGGAGTAATACTTCCAAATGCTAAGGATGCTCATACAGTAGGATCTACACTTCGAAGTGAGTGGGTAGTTAAGGTACACGGAAAAGTAAATCAGAGACCAGAGAGGAATATACAGAAAGACAAACAGAATGGAGAGATAGAACTTGAGATACTTGGTATTGAAGTACTTAACGAAGCAACAACTCCTCCGATAGACATACACACTGATGGAAAGGAGATTAATGAAGAGGTAAGACTTAAGTATAGATATATAGATCTAAGAAGAGAGAGACTACAGAAGAATATTATCAATAGACATAAGGCAACTCTACATATCAGAAATGCATTCTCTAAATATGGTTTTACAGAAATAGAGACACCTCTACTTTCAGCCACAACACCAGAAGGATCTAGAGACTTCATTGTCCCTTCTCGTCTAGAGCGTGGTTCTTTCTATTCTCTCCCTCAATCTCCACAGCAATACAAACAGCTATTAATGGCTTCAGGATTCGAGAAGTACTTCCAGATAGCTCGTTGTATGCGTGATGAAGATACAAGAGGAGATAGACAACCAGAGTTTACACAACTAGATATGGAAATGTCATTTGTAGAGCAGAAGGACGTAATGCAAATGAATGAGAGTGTGATATTAGATCTAGTTAAAACTCTGTATCCAACAAAGGAAATACAACAAACTCCAATTCCTGTAATGACATACAAGGAGGCTATGGAGAAGTACAACAGTGACAAGCCTGATATCCGTAAAGACAAGAACAACCCTAATGAATTAGCATTCCTTTGGGTAATTGATTTTCCAATGTTTGAGAAGGATGCAGATACTAATCAATGGACATTCACTCATAACCCATTCTCTTCACCTACAAAGGAATCAATGAAGGATTTGATGGAGCAGAAGAATATAGCAGATATATTCACTACTCAATACGATCTAGTATTAAATGGATATGAGATTGGAGGAGGTAGTATACGAAACCATAATCCTGAAGCACTAAAGACTGTATTTAAGATCATGGGATATGATGATGAGAGAATAGAGAGAAACTTCGGTCATATGCTATCAGCCCTAGGATCAGGTACACCACCACATGGAGGTATGGCGTGGGGATTTGATAGATTGATGATGATACTTGAGAATGAACCGAATATTCGTGAAGTAATTGCATTCGCTAAGACTGGAGAAGGTAGAGATCCAATGATGGGAGCACCAGGTAAGGTTACTGACAAGCAATTGATAGAGTTGGGGATAGAGATAAAGGAGGGGAAATAAAAAAATAACCACGCGATACGTCTAACGTACGCGTGGTTTGTCGTTCACAATAGACACTCAAACTTGGGATACCACTTTCGCAGTAGCGCAATTAGTGTGTCTTGGAACTTTTGGGCCGATAATGACTCATTGAGCATAGCCACGATATCTTCAGCGAAGGTTTCGTCGTCAGTATTGTCCTGCTTCGACTCCTTTATCCTACCGAACAGGTGTTCATACTCTACGGCCTCCAATAAGGCAACCCTGTCTGCTCTAACGGTGTCGGTAATGAACGTCCTTACCACAGTTTCCGAAGTGGCACAGCTTCTTACCTTAGCTGTTGAATACCGGCTGAACCAAATGATATCAACGGTGGTCGACAAACGGTATCGCTTCATCAAGCTGTCCAGATCAACACCAATTTTTTTCAAACTCTCCACCACTCCTTGATACTGTTCTGTATCTCTTGGAACGCGCTTGAGCTCGAAGATGTTGGGGGAGATGATTCCCATACTAAGCAGAGTAAACTCCGCAATCGTATTTAAAATCATTTCCTCATAATCTTGGTGACGAGCGCTTGCTGGTAATTTTTTGAACCTGTTTACATAGCGCTTTAGAAGGCGTTCTGACAACAAGAAACGTAGATTTTCCAGGATCACCAAATCACGTAGGTATGACTGAAGAATAGGTGAACCGTCAGTGCTCTTAACCTGAAAGATATACTGCATTACCAGACAAGCGGTATCGAGCAATGATCGTATCTCTGTCACCATGTTTGTAGCAACAACCATTTCTGAATACTCATCGACACTATAAACATTCCCTCTGCTTCCTTGTAGCATTTGATGATATACTTCGGTCGCAACCTTGAATTTTTTAGGTTCAAAGTATGCCTTCAGGAAATGATCTACTCTTGTCTTTGGCAGATCATCAGTTGTTGCTATTCCATCTTGTTTGGCATGAATGAACCTACCGTTCTCTGTATTGGAACGGAAGATATGCTCAACAATGAACTGCTTGACCCTGTCTGGACTGGCAACAGCAAGTAATTCACGTGAATCAACGAGTGCTTTGTCCAGATCGTTGCATGATCTGACAAATTCGGTAACAGCCGTCCTAAGCTGAACAGAAGTAATCGACGCAAGTATTTGTTCGATGATTGAGGATATCCTTATCTTAGGATCTCCTGGACCACCACTGGTGATTGCGCTTAAAGCCTCACACAGTTGCTGAGAGACTTCTAAGGTAAACGACATTCCTTGAGACAAGGACTGTCGTACATCTTGAGACAATTTTAAACCTGGCATAAAGTATTATGGCGAATACGCCTTTAGGGGTTAATTTTCAAGAAGCGAATTAAAACTAATATAACACAGATATTGACTATATGTCAATATAATTAATTACACCACAAAGTAGATAAAATTTTGATAAAATTTTTGTATACTTTTCCCTTGCTCATACTTAAATACATGAGATCATTTAAGCATGATAGATAAAGACTTTGGAAAATGGAATTCCAAGAAGAAAGACATACACAACAACAAAAGAGGACCTAACTTTAATGAACGGGAGATTTGGTGGTGTCTACTTGGAACAAATATTGGTTTTGAACATGACGGAGATAAGCAAGAACATCAAAGACCTGTCTTAATCATAAAAAGTTTAAGCCTTAATACTTGTTATATAGTACCACTAACATCATCGAGTAATACACATCGTTTTAGAGTACCACTAGGTATAGTTGAAGATAGAAATGCAAGTGCAGTCATATCACAAATGCGTGTGATTGATACGAAGAGACTGACAGAGAAGATATGTTATCTCAATACGGAGAAGTTTGAGATAACGAGAAAGGCTATCAAAGAGTTACTTTGATAGCCTTTCCTCACTAATCCTCTCATTTAAGAGAGCAGCCCGAAGGCACTGTTTACTACACTAGAATAGTACCAAAAAAGGATTTTAGCGTCAACAAGACACCTTCTGCTATAATATACCCATGCCAGATGTATTCACCATCAAAACTGAAGTGTTCGAAGGTCCTCTAGATCTTCTACTTTCTCTAGTGGAGAAGAGGAAGCTATTCATCAACGATATAGCATTGTCTAAGGTGACAGATGACTTCATTGCTCACATACAAAACTTCGAGAATATGCCTATGGCAGATTCTGCTCAGTTCATACTCATCGCATCCACTCTACTTTTAATTAAATCCAAATCTCTACTTCCAACACTTACACTAACCGAAGAGGAAGAAGAGGGAATACATGATCTAGAAACTAGATTGAAGATATATCAGAGAATTAAGGATGCTAGTGTTAATATTAAGAATATGTTTGGAGTAAATATCATTTACCCCCAATCTCAATCAAGACCAATCGAGACAATATTCTCTCCTCATGAATCAATGAATCTGCTATCACTAGCTCAGTCTATAAAGGACATAATTAAATCCCTACCTAAGAAAGAAAATATACCTAAAGCTGTTGTGCGTAAAGTTATTAGTCTTGAAGAAACTATTGATAACCTTACAAAACGTATTACTCAAGGATTACGTATGAAGTTTAGTGACTTCGCAAATGTAAGCAAAGAAGAAAAAGTTAATGTTATCGTAAGCTTCCTTGCTATGCTTGAATTAGTTAAGCAGGGAATATTGCATGTAAGTCAGGAGAATCACTTTGGAGATATACATATGGAGACCAAAGAAGTGGGTGTGCCTAGATACGATATGTAATGCTATAATTATCACATGTCTCTATCACTTGAATCACAAATTGAAGCACTACTATTCTGGAAAGGAGAAGCTATTTCTCTTAAAAAGATTTCAACTATATTAAATACTGATATTGATACAGTTAAGAAGGCGGTAGGTAGTCTAAGAGATATGCTTAACGGAAGAGGTATAACTATTATCGAACTTGATGACAATGTATCACTTGGAACATCTAAGGAAGTATCGTCATTAATTGAGACACTGAACAAAGAGGAGTTGAGTAGAGATCTTGGTAAGGCAGGACTTGAGACATTGTCTATTGTGCTATATCAGGGACCAATATCTAGAGCTGGTATAGATTACATACGTGGAGTTAACTCTCAGTTTATACTACGAAATCTATTAGTAAGGGGGCTTATAGAGAAAGTTGAGAATGAGGCTGATCAAAGAAGCTATCTATACAAGCCTAGTATAGAGTTACTATCGTATCTTGGTATTGGAAGAATAGAAGATCTACCAGACTTTGAACAGGTAAAGAAGGATATAGAGAATTTTAAACAAGCAGATAACAAACAAGATGAATCAAGCCAAAATTGATAGGGTATTTTTAGCATCCATTATCCTACTATCTGTTGTAGGTTTTTTTATCTTTTCTTCTGCATCTCTAGGACTCCTCGCTCGTAGTGGGGCTACTTTTCAGTCTGTAGCGTTAAACCAAACGATTAGTCTTATCATCGGATCAGTTGCTTTCTTTATAGCCTCCAAGATCCATTACAAAATATTTAGAAAGTATTCATTCTATATTTTGATGATAGCAATATCTATCAACCTACTATTATTCATCCCATTCCTGACGCTTAACCATGGTGGCGCTAGTAGATGGATAGATCTTGGTTTTGTTACGTTCCAACCGTCCGAATTTCTTAAGATAGCCTTTATCATTTATCTTGCAGCTTGGCTATCTGGAGTTAAGGAGAAGGTTAGTACATGGAAGCTTGGAATATTGCCATATGCTCTAATCGTTGGAATACTCGGGGTACTACTACTAGCTCAATCTGATACTGACACATTGGTTGTTATCGGTAGTACTGGATTAGTTATGCTATTCATCGCTGGAGCTCGGATACGTCATATGCTAATACTTGGAATCGTTATGTTGGCAATGTTGGCAACTGTAGTGTATGTACGTCCATATGCAAGACAGAGAGTTATAACCTTCTTAACAGGTGCTACAGATACTCAAGCTGGAGGATATCAGATTAATCAGTCTTTGATTGCCATAGGTTCTGGTCAGATCATTGGTAGAGGCTTTGGACAGAGTATACAGAAGTTTAACTATCTTCCAGAACCTATAGGTGACTCAATATTTGCAGTATCAGCTGAAGAATTCGGTTTCTTAGGTAGTGTAATTCTAATCTCTATATTTCTCCTCTTCTTCATTAGATCAATTAAGATATCTGTTCGTTCACCAGACTCATTTGGTAGACTTACAGTAGTTGGAATTGCTATACTGATCATGATTGAGACTTTTATGAATATCTCATCAATGCTTGGTATAATACCACTTTCAGGAATGCCATTATTGTTTGTAAGTCACGGAGGAACTGCACTTATAGTTATTCTCGGAGCAGTTGGTATTATTGCTAATATTTCTAAATATCAAATTAAAGAATAATATATGAAAATACTTTTTACAGGAGGAGGAACAGGAGGGCATTTCTATCCAATCATAGCTGTAGCGCAAGCAATTAATGACAAGATAGTTGAGAAGAAGATTCTACCTCCCAAGCTATACTTCATGTCTACTTCTAGATACAATGCTCGAGCATTGTTTGATAACGAGATAGAGTACATACAGGTCCCAGCTGGTAAGATTAGGAGATATTTCTCTCTACTAAATATTACAGACGCAATTAAGACACTAACTGGCGTTATTAGTGCAACTATAAAGCTCTACAAGCTATATCCTGATGTAGTTTTCTGTAAGGGTGGATATCCTAGTTTTCCAGCAGTATTTGCAGCTCGTATTCTCCGTATTCCCGTTATAGTTCATGAGTCTGATAGCACACCTGGAATGGTTAATAGGTGGGCATCGAAGTTCGCTATCAAAATCGCAGTGTCATATCCAGAAGCAGGGGATATGTTCCCAAGACAGAAGGCATTGGGTAAAGTTGCATTTACTGGTAATCCAATTAGAAAAGAGATTGTTGAACCTCTCTCAAATGGTGCTAAGGAATTCCTTAATCTAGAGGACAATACTCCAGTAATATTTGTTATGGGAGGGTCTCAGGGATCACAAATAATTAATGATTGTATAATTGATAGCATTGATGAACTTGTAAAGAAGTATCAGGTAATACACCAGACAGGGAGGAATAACTTTGAGAGTGTTAAGCAGACAACTGGCATCATATTGAAGGACAATCCTATGTCATATAGATACCATACCTTCGACTATCTAAACGATCTTGCTATGCGTATGGCAGCAGGTGCTTCTAGTATAGTGATTTCAAGAGCTGGTTCAACAATATTTGAGATATCAGCATGGGGATTACCATCAATCATAGTTCCTATATCAGAAAAGGTTAGTCATGATCAGACAAAGAATGCTTTTGCATACGCTCGTAGTGGTGCTTGTACAGTTATCGAAGAACATAACCTAAGTTCTCATATTTTGGTCTCAGAGATTGACAGAATCGTGAATAATCAGGGTATTAAGGACCGTATGGTCCAAGGAGCTAAGTCTTTTAGCCATACTGACGCTGCAGGAAAAATTGCAGAAGTTATACTTGAAACTTGCTTGAAGCACGAGTAACTAGGTGGTATAATGGTCCAATCAGTTATTAACATTAATAAATAAAAAAATGCAACCAGAATCAAATGGAGTAAGAACATGGCAGTGGGTGGTAACAGTTATTGTTATCATAGTTTTAGTTTTGCTTGGATACTACACATTCAAGGGAAGTAGTACACCAGTAGTTGATGATTCTACAAACACAGATGATTCATCTCTAGTAGTTTCAAAGGATACTAATCGTGTTGTTGTTACAGATCAATTCCCAGGTAACATCGTATACCTTTCATCAGTACAACTAGTAAACCCAGGTTTCGTAGTTGTTAAGAATGACAAGGCAGGAACACCAGGAGATATTCTAGGATCACAGTATTTCGACAAGGGTATCAACCCAGGAAAGGTTACTCTAAAGTCTTCAACAGTTGAAGGTGGAGTATACTATGCAGTTATACACGCAGATACAGATGGAAACAAAGTATTTGATGCTGCAAAGGACATGCCTCTAAAGGATGCTGCTGGAAACGTTATCATGAAGCTTTTCAGAGTTAGTTCAACAGTAACAGAGATCAAGGGATAATACTCTAGATTGAAGTAGCAAAAAGCGCCTTTGCGGGCGCTTTTTGTATACAAAAATACCACCAACAAAACAAGTGGTGGTACCGAGCTACTATAGAGCATCGATTTGGTCCTTAAAATGGATCCGGTAATGGTCAACGATCTCCTTGTAGGTTTTGTATTCCATCCTAACGATACATGGTTCTTCATTATCAGCGTTAAACTCGCGGATATATTTGAGAAGATATTCTTCAACTCCCCACACAAGTATTTCAGGGCAATCTCTGAGAGCCAGGAGAAATCCTCTCCTACCTTTATCCGTTAGAGTAGCAAAGACTCCCTCGGAGACATAATTCAAAAACGATTGATCTAACATGGTATTAAGCTTAGATGTTTTAGGAGCAGTTTAAAATAACATATCATGCTATACCATCACGTCAAGATTAAAGCGCCCGTTAAGGCGCTTTATGTATGTCAATCTATGCAGCAAATGCAATTGGCAAATTCCAGATTTCATCCTGAAGCTCTAGAATGACTGCCGAGTATAGATCTTCAAACAGGGTTGGACTATACCTACCAACCATTTCTTTCCCAGTTTTTAATCTGTGTGCTCTACAGAGAATATGGAATACGTCTGTTATCGCTCTTATAGCTAAATGTTTAGGACCTAAAAGTGATTCGAGGAATGCTTCTTTTCTTTGACTGTTCATGCTGTATCTGACATATGTCGAGATACTGAAAGCTATCTGTTTTGTGGTCATAAGAACTTGTTGTTGTATGCTAAAGTTTATATCACTTAATTACATTAGAGTCAAGAGCAATTGAAGTAACAAGGACAATGTTGGGGTGTTTTTTGTATATAAAAACGCCACCATGTTCGATGGTGGCGTGAAGCCGAGCTCAGCTAAGAGCGGCAATTTCAGATTTGAAGTGTTCTCTGAAGGAATCTACGTATGTTGCCATTTCTCCGGGGTTGTCGACTACTTGAACCGTTTCCCCAGTATTTACAACATATAGATCCACAAGAACGATTAGATCCCTAAAGAGACTGTCGAGAATCAAATGTGGCCTATCCCGAAGCTTAGTAAGGAATTCGGTTCTAGCTAGTCCATTGATCCGTGTTGAGTAGATTTGAGCTACGTATTTCGCAAAATTTGGACTAAACATGTTATGAGTGATTCAGTGTTATAAGAGCAATCTCAAATAACATATCACTTTATAACACAATGTCAAGACTAAGGAAGTCGTATATTCTGATATTATTATCCCAATGACTACAAACATAATTACTCGATTTCCACCAAGCCCAACAGGATTTCTACATCTAGGACGTGCTAGAACAGCACTCTTTAATTACCTATTCGCCAAAGGAAGTGGAGGTAAACTAGTTTTTAGATTTGAGGACACAGACAAAGCTCGTTCTAAGGTAGAGTTTGAAGAAGTAATGAAAGAAAGTTTGGTATGGATGGGTATTAAATGGGACAATGAAAAGATTGAGAGACAATCTGAGAGATTGGATATATACAAGAAGTACCTAAAGAAATTAGTTGATGAAGACAAGGCATATATTTCTAAGGAAACTATTGAGGAAGGTGACAAGAAGGGACAAGTTAATGAAGTAGTTAGATTTAGAAATCCTAATACTAAAATTACATTTACTGATTTAATAAGGGGGGATATTACGATAGATACTACAGATCTAGAGGATTTTATAATCGCCCGTAATATCGAAGAACCTCTATATCACCTTGCTGTAGTTATAGACGACTTTGAGATGGGTGTGACTCATATAATACGTGGAGATGATGGAATATCTAATACTCCTAGACAAATACTCATACAGAAGGCTATAGGCGCACAGCAGCCAATATATGCCCATTTACCACTAATTCTAGCCCCAGATAGGTCTAAACTGTCAGGAAGACATGGTGCTGTAAGTGTTACTGAGTACAGAGACAAAGGATACTTACCTGAAGCTCTTGTTAACTACCTAGCTTTACTTGGATGGAATCCTGGAACAGAACAGGAGATATTTAGTATGGATGAACTAATAGAGACATTTGATATCTCTAAAGTTAACAAAGCAGGAGCTATATTTAGCGAAGAGAAACTTAATTGGTTCAACAAGCAATATATTTCTAAGATGACTATAGATGAATTTGTTAACAAAGCTCAGAAGTATATTCCAGAGAATACATCGGATAAGGTTATTATTTTAATTAAGGAGAAGATAAGTAATTTCGGTGAGATAGGTAATGTACTTGAGACTGAACTATCATTCGTATCTAAAGCAGCAAGCTATCCTAAAGAAGCACTTAAGTGGAAACAAGAACCTGATTTAGTTAATACGAAGGAATACTTAAAGACGATAATTGATATGCTGGAGAATGTAAATGACTTTTCTCTAGAGTCAGTTAAGTCTGTAATATGGCCTCTTGCGGAAGCGAAGGGGAAGGGGAATGTACTTTGGCCTATGCGCTATGCCCTATCAGGAAAGGATAAGTCTCCAGATCCGTTTACCATGTCTGGCATATTAGGGAAGGAAGAAACGCTAAGACGTTTAAAGTTTGCATATGAATTACTTTAAAAAAATATTTTCTTTAACAATCATATTTATTCTCTGTGCATCTATATCTAGTGCGCAATCTATTGATGATCTTAGAAGTAAGATAGCAGAGAAGAATGATGTCATCGAAGGTCTAGAACAGGAGATAAGTAAATACCAGAAGGAGATTGATGCTTTGGGTAAGGAGAAGAATTCTCTTAGTAACACAATTAAGTCACTAGATATCTCTAAGAAGAAGCTAGAGGCTGATATAAAGGTTACTGAGAACAAGATTGCTTCTAGAAATATTGAACTTAAGGAGCTATCTCTACAGATTGGAGACAAGAGTGAGAGAATATCTGATAGTAGACGAGTTATCTCTAGATCACTAAGTGATATCAATCAAGCTAATTCAGCCTCTGCAATAGAAGCTATACTTGGTAGGACATCATTCTCTGATCTATGGAGGAATGCTGATCAATTAGTTATATTACAGTCTAGTATGCAGAACAAGATTGAGGATCTACAGAGCCTTAAGACTAATCTGGAGGAAAACAAGAAACTTACTGAAAAGAAAAGATTGGAGTTGGTATCACTAACCAATGATCTAAAGAACCAAACTAAAATTATTGCTGACACAGCTAAGCAAAAAAATGACCTATTGAAAGAGACGAGAAACTCCGAGTCGAGCTACAATAGTTTGCTTGCATTACGTAAAGCTCAAAAAGAGGAATACGAGAGGGAAGTGCTAGCTTTTGAGTCTGCTCTAAAGATAGCTATTGATCCAAGCCTTCTACCAAGTACTGGTAAAGGTATACTTCAATATCCTCTTGATAACATAAGAGTTACTCAATATTTCGGTAATACTGCATTCTCTACGGCAAATCCTCAGGTATATAACGGTAAGGGTCACACTGGTATAGATTTTGCAGCAAGTATTGGTACGCCAGTTAAAGCATCATTGAGTGGAATTGTTATTGGTGCCGGCAATACAGATGTTGGTAAATGTAGATCGTTTGGTAAGTGGATTATGATAAAGCATCCAAATGGTCTATCAACGCTATACGCTCACTTGTCGCTAATAAATGTAGTAATGGATCAGCAGGTATATACTGGCCAAGTTATTGGATACAGTGGTAATACTGGATACTCAACTGGTCCACACTTACACTTCGGAGTTTATGCTACGGAAGGATTAAATATTACAAAGAACGTTAATAGTGCAGCATGTTCTAAAGTAACTATCCCTTATGCTGATTTAAAGGCTTACCTTAATCCACTTTCATATCTTAATAAGTAAATAGTCTGTGATATAATTACCTTATGGTTAAATGGATTGTTATAGGTATCATAGCTCTCATCATACTAGGTAATCTAGGTGTAGATATACGTAAGTCTGTAAATTCACCTGTAACTCAGTCTAATTTGGAGTATATTAAGGAAGTTGTATCATTTGTGTGGAACAAGTATCTAGAACAACCAGCAAAATTTATTTGGAAAGAAGTATTTATAGAATATATTTGGAAACCTGGGGTTAAATTAATTACAGGAAAGATTAGGGGGGAAACGAGCATCATACAAAATGATGCTTTTTCTTAACCATACAAAGAAAAACCCACGCCTCGCGTGGGAATTTGTGAATGTGACTGATGGCATTAGACATGCACACCTGCTGGGCTAATTGCCTGGATCCAAAGGAATCCATGGGGCGGAATATTCAGACCACACTTAACAATCAATGCCTTTACGACAATATCGACAAGTATTTGCGCGGACTGATTCAAAGACTCGATTCTATCCGCATGTCCAATTGTCCGTATCTCGATAGCAAGATCCGGGCATCTGGATGAGGTTTCGTTTGCGTATGTGAAAAAGTCGACGTCCTTAGCGGTAAATATCGGTCCACTGGCTACACTTGCCAGATTGGCGACTACCGGTGAAAAGACTGAGTCCAAATGCTTGAGCATATCCGGGCTAATCAGCTTCGGATTATATCTAACAATGATCTGTGGCATACGATAATACCTATGTAAGTGTTTTAGCTGTAACCGAGCTGATTCTAGCATTAAATACGGAAATATCAATAAGATAACAATAGTGAGGCAAATTTTATAAAATAATTTAAATATTTGTATACATAAATTATTAGAAATAAATTTATTTAAAATTAATTACAGAGACTAAATTAATGACAAAGAATAATAGGCGAGTGTCGCTTACAGATTTTTTAGCTTAATCGGGGGAGTGGTTTATAGTGTATCTATATCGTAAAAGGTATATTGTGCGACGTTGTCTCTATAGGAGAAAGGAAGCTAACTACTACTTGCCCATCGATACCTTGATCGCTCATATTTTAAATAAACATTAAGGAATTAATTGAGAAATATAATAATCTTTATATTACTAATTTAATATTCCATTCTCCTCTGTTATCCATGCCAACTCTTTTTAAAACATATCGGGGAATAGCTAATAGATGATTTAGGGTATTCCTCTTCCCTTTCGTTCTGAATAACACCACAGGTACTGGTATGACGCTGATTTATTAATTTAGTTTTACTTACCAATATTTGTATAGAAAATGCGGGCACCCTTGGTAGAGTGCCCGCTTGTAATGTCAGATTTTTAGAACTTCATTCAAGTCAAGTTCCTCACTCACAAGAATCTCCGGCTTGAGCTCGGCTACTCTTGCTAGGATTTTAGTCAGATTTGACTTATAACCATAATCTTCGATCGAGAGCGCACAGTCACAACCAGCTGCCAATAGTTCGGGAGTATGGTTAGTATGATTCTCAGCCATTCCACTATTCGCGAAAAGGAGTGCATTGGGGTATCGTTCGCGCAATACAGGAATGAGTCTACCGGTATTGAAACCTCTTCCATCCCCGCTAAAGTTGCCGTCAACGAGGACTAGTCTAACCTGTTCACGACGACCACTACAATCTGGTAAATATTGAATTGCATCTTTGACACACCTAACGCAACCCGGTAAATCCCAGACTGTGCGATCTGCTTTCAGTCGCTTACCCATTTGATCTACCGAAAACTGAACATACCGACCTTGGCCTGGATCATCATCGATTACGACAATAGCACCATTAAGGTTGTAGACAGTTCTTACCATCTCAGAACGCGGAGGTAATTCGAATGGAAAATCATAACCACCTCTCATCTCCTCGTCCTTAATAGTGAACGAAGCTTGTCCCCAGCTAACTACAATTGATCCACTTTCGGATTTTGTAATCTGAAACGGCCCGTTATACACAGCACCCTTGTAGAGGTTCACTCTTCCAAGGAAGCAGTATCCTTTTCGGGTCGCTATTACCAGATTTTCCCAAGCGTTCGAATCTTTAAAGTTACCTGTTCTTATTTGATAACCATAGTTGTTAGTGTCTACCCTTAAGACCACGACACCAAACTCTTCGCTTTCTCCAACAAGCGAAAAAGATGCCCAGAACGCTGAATCACATTGACTTTCCCGGTCACGCTTTCTTAGAGTCTTAACCAGGCTTGTCTTCAACTCATCGAGCAGGATCTTCGAAGTTTTTGAAGCAACCTCTGTTGATTTCTCTTCCCTACTCTCTGGCGGACCATTTTGCGGACGACCTCCTTGTAAGATCACTCTAATCACACAATAGTGGAATATCCAGAGACCAGCTACACTGCATAACAGCATCACACCGAGTTGTATACCTAACGGAATGTTCGCGATAATCATACCATCTCCTTCACTTGTCCCTCCGGGGTGAACCGGGGTACGTAGTTGTTAGCAATACCTCCAATTTCACCGCACCTTGCGGAGAATTGAGTACTGCCGTGAGTGCACCTAGTGAGTCTTTTCCGAAGTCTCTAATTGCGCATGCATACCAACGTCCAGCCTTAGCCTTCTTTTGGCTTCCAGTACTTTGAAGTACTAGAGCATATGCTTTCGTGGGACTAGGAGCAGACTCAACAAGGTTGAGCAATTCTGGGTTCATCCAGATCGCTTTGGAGCGAGTCAGATAACCAATGAGTTCGACTGCTTCGTCCTCGTTGTACATGACGTGTTCCTTTCTTTGTTAAGGTGCTATTACTTCAGTCTTGAATTCCTACACTCGCAGGCTCTTAACTGATACTGCCAAAAGGTACCACACTAGACTACACAAGTCAAGATATGTCTATAGCTATTTTATTGATAATTTAGGGTATTCCTCTTCCCTTTCGTTTGGTGTAACATGTATTTGGCGTAGCTCAAATTACTCGCATTTATGGAAGAACCTATTGATGAAATTGTTCCTGGAGAACCTGGAACAGTTGCAGGCACATTGGAAGCGTTCAGAATACTGATTGCAGGAACAGAGATTCCTAAGATCAAACTCGACGAACTCGAGGGATAAGGAAGATCAAAGAAGCCGGCACTCGTGCCGGCTTTCCTACTTATTTATCCTCTCCATACATTTCCCTCTTTATTTGACTCAGCTTAAGAATGAGGCCTTCATCCTCAATTCTCTCAAATCGTTTCACTGATTTTCCATTTATCTCAACATTACCTGTAAACATTTCGTATGGGCGTATACAGTATCCAGCTGAACCTAGAAAGGTGTTTGCATATAGAGGGCGATATATAACAAAATATGTTCTATCCTCTGTGTGCAGTCCTGTGCCAGTTACTTCGTATGCATAGTTATTAACCTCACCTTCTGCATTATGCTTGTAGTGATAGTAGAAGCCTTTAATAATCGGAGGGTTCATATTAATATATACACAGGTTATTTACTTCTCTATCGAAACTAGACTTATAAAACTCTCACAGGCATTAGCATCTCTACCATCCAAAAATTTATTCTTCACCAATATGGATACAGTTGAAGTTGATTTCATTAGAGACTCTTGTTGCTCTAATGGAAGGTCAGTAGGATCAATGTTTATGACCAACTCACCTTTCTCATTTAAGTGATTTACCGCATTACCTTCATTAACCATATTCTTATATCTTGATATATTAGTTTCATCTCCATCCGTAACAATGAATACTGGACAAGTTGTAGTAGCAGGTTTCGGATCTATTTCTGGAATATATTCAATTCCCTCGTTGATATATGAGTATGTTGAATAGTTTCCTTGTAGGATATATGGGGGTAGACTCGACCATTCATCTTTCATTGAATTATCAATATCTATAACGTCTGTTTTATGTGAAGGATTTTTAAATACAGACAGGAACACTACGAGAACTACTATTAAAAACGCTAAGATAATTATTTTTTTATACATACCGAGATAGTAACAAATATTGTTTTTATATACAAATAAAAAAACCGGAATTTAATCCGGTTTTTTTATCATCCTTACTTCACTGCCAGGGTCTTCTCCCAACAAGGCTTAGATGCATTCCATGGTCTTGATCCAGACTTACCGTATAGGTACTTAGCGTAAGCCATGTTCCCTTCTAGTGTATGGATATCATAACCAAGCTTCTCAGCTGTATCCAGGTGATATCTTTCATTGATCTGCATTAGACCAATATCATCGTTATCAACTAAACCTCTAATAACATTTCCATTCTTGTCGAACTGTCTAAATGTCGACTCACATCTTGCAATCTCCGCTAGAATTGGAGTATCTGCAAAATGATCTCTAACGTACTTTTCAAAGATTGCTCTATCACTCGCTGCAACAGAAGCTGTATTCCCTACATTAGCTCTCAATGTCTGAACATTCACAGAGTCTGTGGTAGTACTAGCGTTTCCGTATAGCGAAGTCATTAGAAACACAAGGCCCGTTGTAAGTTCAATCATATAATTTAAAAACGAGACTATATTGAAAGGTTCAACGTAATCTCGCTATTACTATATATACTAGCATTTCTTAGTCCTTTTGTCAATACCATAAATACCCCTAAATACTTGCATTTTGTAGGTATATTGGTATATACTGTTTTAACTATGGCAACAAAGAAATCAGGAGGATCGTCAGCAAACGGTAGAGATTCTAACCCTAAATACCTTGGAGTTAAGGTAAATCACGGGGAATCTGTTACTATTGGCTCTATAATCGTTCGTCAGCGTGGTACAGACGTACTACCAGGAAAGAATATAGGTATGGGTAAAGATCATACCCTATTCGCTCTAAAGGCTGGTAAAGTATCATTCGGAACTAAGAGAAAAACACATTTCGATAATACAATAAAGAGAAAGAAGATTGTGAGTGTGGTATAGCAAAAAAGAGAGGCATATGCCTCTCTTTTTTGTTCCCTTCCCTACTCAGCTTTGATGACTAGTGTAAACTTAACACTCTTGTCTCCAGCCTTAAGCTCTATCTCATGATTACCTACTTCCTTAATATGCTTGTCCAACATCATGTTGTCAGGACTAATCTGTATTCTTGTCTGCTTGTGAATTGCTAGTATAACCTCTGGCTTGTTAACGCTTGCGAATAGGTGACCCTTTTCATTAGCCTTCTCTGTAAGAGTAATTGTCTTACCTTCTACTTCCTTAAGATTCTTTAGGAGTAGTTCCATATGTACTCTCTTCTCTCCTTCATCACGTGCGCGCTCTAGCTCAATTCTCTTCATAACGTCTGCAGTTGCAGCTACTGCAAGACCTTTAGGGATCAAAAGATTTTGTGCATATCCATCACTGATATTCTTAACTTCATACTTCTTACCTACCTTAGCAACATCTTTCAATAATATTATTTTCATATTTGATATATTAACCTATTTACTTAGAATTTCAATAGCCTTGTCCATCTGTGGGTCTAGCTTGTTCTCTAGATCCTTTGCTGTGATCTTTACCTCATAGTCAGGCTCTAGACCATCATGTGAGAGGTTATGACCACTTGGTGTCATCCAACGAGCTATGGTTACCTTTATCGATGTCTCTGGAGTAACATTGATTAATTCCTGAACTGATCCTTTACCGAATGTCTTTACACCAACAAGTTTAGCTACTCCTTGCTCCTTAAGTGCACCAGCAAGGATCTCTGAGGCAGAAGCTGATCCGTTATTAACCAATATTGCAACCTTGTAGTTACTTCCGAAGTACTTGTTCAATACATCGTATCCCTTGCTTCTCAATACCAGGTTATCTCTTCTTCCTCCAAAGTCTTCAGTTACAATTACCTTACCAGCTGGCAGGAACCAACTAGCTATATCCCATGCTGCATCTAGATATCCTCCTGGATTACCACGTAGATCGATAATTAATTTGTTCTTACCTGACTGTAGGAATTGTCTTAGAGCATTTCTAAACAACTCCGGAGACTGACTAGTGAAGCTGAATAGCTTGATGATATAAATGTCAGACTTAATTTCAGTCTCAAGAGTTGGGATATCTATAACATCACGAACAATTGACTTCTCGATCGGTTCGCTACTTCCCTCACGTAGGAATGTAATCTTAACCGCAGTTCCCTTCTTACCTCTAATCAACTTAACAGCTTGCTCAACAGAAAGATCAGATGAAATCTTGTCATCAATCTTAATTATCTTGTCTCCAGCCTTAACACCAGCTCTCTCTGCAGGACTGTTCTTAAGCGGAGCAACTACAGTCAATATCTTTTCCTTTATAGCAATCTCCATACCAACACCATCAAAGTTACCTGCTATATCACCTTGGAACAGCTTGTTCTCCTCAGGTGGGAAGAACATTGTGTATGGGTCCCCCTGTGAGCTTGCTAACCCCTCTATAGCTCCCCATATTCTCTTCTGTGTATCTGTAGTAGTTGCTTCCACATACTTCTCACTTAGTATATTCCATACCTTCCAGAATGGCTCTAATTGCTTGTTAGTAATATCAACCCCCTCAGGAGCAATACTAACTAATGCTTTAGCTCTTCCCTTCTCAATTCCGTATGAGGCACCAGCGTAGAAGATAATTACAACAATGAATGCAACTATAGCTATATTTGAAATCTTCGAGATATTTTCTTTGTTCATAGTATACAATTATCTCAAACAATTTGATTTCAGACAATGCGAGCGCTATACTACAACATATGTCTATATACATACACAATACACTCTCAGGAGAAAAGGAAGAGTTTAAACCAATATCAAAGAACAAACTAAGTATGTATAGTTGTGGTCCAACAGTATATGACACTGCTCATATTGGTAACTTCCGTACATTCATTACAAATGATCTTGTAAAGAGAATATTCAAGTACAATGGATATGAAGTAGATCATGTAATGAATATTACAGATATAGATGACAAGACAATTAAGAGAAGTATTGCTGAAGATACCAAACTTGAGAAGCTGACTAGACACTATGAAAATCTTTTCTTGGCGGATATACATTCTCTAAACATAGTTACACCAAACAAAGTACTTAGAGCAACAGACTATATCAAAGAGATGGTGGATATAATATCTACATTGATATCAAAAGGTATAGCTTACAAATCTAAGGATGGTATATATTTTAGTATAGCGCTATCAAAAAACTATGGTGAGCTAGCTAAACTTAAGATTGCAAGTACAGATACAACTACTCTACAAGAGAGAATATCTAATGATGAGTATGAGAAGGAGAACCCTAGAGACTTTGCACTATGGAAGTTCCACTCAAATGAAGATGGAGAGATTAAGTATGATGCACCATTTGGAGCAGGTAGACCTGGATGGCATATAGAGTGTTCAGCAATGGCAATAGATGCACTAGGTAGTAGTATCGATATACATACAGGAGGAACAGATCTAATATTCCCCCACCATACAAATGAGATTGCTCAATCTGAAGCATGTACTGGTAAACACTTCGTAAACTATTGGGTGCATACAGCATTCATGAATGTTAATGATACTAAGATGTCTAAGTCTAAGAATAACTTTCTGAAGTTAAATGATCTTACTGATCTTGGTATTTCCCCACTAGCATTTAGGTACTGGTTACTAACATCACACTATAGATCACAAGTTAACTTCACAGTTGATGCGGTTAAGGCTGCTCAAACTGCCTATATACGTCTAGTTGAAACATTTATGAGACTTGGTGAAGTAACTCATGAACATATACATGCATCAGCTAATCCTAGAGATTACAAGAAAGAATTTACCGAACGTATTAATGATGACTTTAACCTACCAGAAGCTCTTGCCCTTACTTGGGATATGATACGAGATCATGGTATGGAAGCTAAAGAGAAGATTACTCTTCTACTAGATTTTGATACTGTATTTGGACTTGGACTAAAGGCTGTAATAGAAATGAAGAATGATGAGGTTAACAATATACCTGCTGAGATTACCCTATTAGCTGAAGCTCGTGAAATGGCACGTAAAGAGAAGGAATGGGACAAGGCTGATGCTCTGAGAAAGGAGATTGAGAGTAGAGGGTATACGGTGAAGGATACGGAGGGAGGGGTAAAAATTACTACAAACTTATAGTTAATTGATCAACTTGGTGTATATTTATAATTAGTGGTAAAGTTAATCTATTAGTAGACAGCTTTTAGAAAACAAAATGACTAAAAAAATAATATTTTGCATAGTTTTTATAATTTCAGCGTTATTAGTAAATTCCGTAGAGGCAAAGACAGTGAGAGTTAAATCGTACTACAAGCCTTCTACTGGAAAGTATATCAATTCACACTACAAAACATCTTCCAATAAAACCAAATTAGATAATTACTCAAGCTATGGAAATTATAATCCATACACTGGGAAGAAAGGCACAGTAAATCCTTATAAATGGTAGTTTTATGAGAAAAATTATTAATTTTATTAAAATATACTGGAGGGAAATTGTCGTCTTGATTATGTATTTATCGATTCAGTCTAAAGTTAATAGTGCTATTACGAATTCCGAGCGTGCATATGATTACGCGGCAGATGCTTCGAGTTATGCTAGACAAGCGATGGATTATGCAAGCGAAGCCAGCGACAATGCTAGTGATGCAGCTAATAGTGCATCATATTGTGAATATTTAAACTAAAAAATGAGTACCACAGATAAAATAAATATTGTTATAAGCTTAATTGCAATTATTATTGCCATTATGTCTTGGAGAAAAGGTCGGGTAATATACGAGATAAAAAAGCAAGAAGATAAAAATGGAGGAGAAGAAAAAATCAAGGATCTGTTAGCTAGTGGAAAATGGACAATACTTCACGTTCAACCTCATCCTAATAACGTTTTTAGTTCAATTTATATATTAGGTAGGATTAAGAGTGAAAAATGGTTCAAGTTGTAGTGGGTCCTTTTTCATATATCCCCACGTTATAAACCCCTTGTTCATGTTTTACATTTGCATAGGTATATCTTCACTATGCTACAATAGCTCTACAAACAATTATGAGCAAACAAAATTCTTCACCGACTTTCTCACCTAAGAATCTGAGAGTACCACCACAGAACCTAGATGCTGAGAAAGCTCTACTGGGTTCAGTTATGATACGACCTGAAGTAATGCATGATATCTCAGATATCATTAACGAATCCGCCTTCTATTCCGATCGGCATAAGATGGTATGG
>JBIIIW010000011.1:0-22405 GCA_044234345.1 Minisyncoccia bacterium | reverse complement strand
CTCCTCTGTTATACCCTCCAGTCTTACCATCACTTCGTATTACTCTATGACAAGGTATTTTAGGATCATAATTCTTGTTTAATATATTACCCACCGCACGGCATGCTTTTGCATTACCTGCTTTTATAGCAACTTGTTTGTATGTTAAAACACTACCCTCAGGGATTTTAGCAACTACGTCATATACTTTCTGGGTAAATGTTTTCATTTCTCTATATTATCACAAAGAAAAAGGCCTCCGGAAGGGAGACCTAGAAAGAGTAGGTGGTTGCGCTAATTAAACGAAACGATTGACGCATTTGTCGCACATCTCGAGTTGTATGACTAATTATGTTGTCCCCAGGGAGTCATCCTGGCGTTGTTTAATTCGCCGTTATAGTTACGGCGATAAGCCATCTTAACGCAACCACCTACATATACATTACTCCTCTATATTTAAAAGTCAATGAGCCAAGGGTGAGGATCGAACTCACGGCCTACGCTTTACGAAAGCGTTGCTCTACCAACTGAGCTACATTGGCGAAAGTACCACTGGGGAGGTGGTGCAAATTGACCGTCAAAGTTACGGCCGATGTGATTCAAGTATTACTACAAAGAACCCGATCTGCACACTCTTATTGTCCGGTAGCTAATCAAGACAAGAGCTACTTCCCCAGTGGCACTTGTATACTACCATAATTTTTTATGACAATACGACTATCGTATCTGTGAGTTAACGTACGCTCTTGTAATTGGTCCGAAGAATCCTACAGCAGGAGAAATACCTGCAGATGACTGGAATTCGATTAATGCTGAACGTGTAAGTTGTCCGAAGTATGTAGTAGTACCGTGAGCTTTCAGTGCTTGTGCCTTAACTCCTTTGTTTTGATTAATTAGAAACTGTTGTAGTTGTCTTACATCATCTCCACTCATATTAGTACTTAGGCTTCTTACAAAGAATGATGGTGTGATTGTAGGAGTTGGTATCACTGGATTTGTAATCACCTGCTTTGTCTTACAAGAATTACCGCATGAGCGTGTTGAACGAGATCCTGAAGTTATAGGTGAATCCGGAACTACAGGGGCAGCTACAGTGGTAAAGACTAATTCATATGGTTCCTCAAGTCTTGCACCTCCGTCATTCACATCTACCGCATTTTCTATGGTCATTGTATATGTAGTTGAATAGTCATAGGCACCATTACCATTTGTGATTGTATATACAGTATTACCAGCTGACCAAACTCCTGATGGCGCTGCACAGGTTGAGTTATCAAGACCCATATTACATGGACTTGTAGATAGCAATGGAGTTACATCTGGATTCATTTCTTCAGAGAAAGTTATAACAAAAGTTGGTGTAACACTAACTCCGGTTGCACCAGTTACTGGGTTTGTACTTGAAATATCTGGAGCTGAGTCACATATACCACCATCATTTATTGTCCAGTTATATGTATCTGTTAATATATCTCTAGCTGGCTCCTGACTGCAGTATCTTGCATCCACATCAAGAGTAACTGAATCTTGAAGGGTTAGTTGTGACCAACCTGACAGGATACTGTCATAGTTTGCAGCTGAGAGATTGCTGCCTAGGAACATATTACTCATATTAGTTACCTGTGATACATCCCAACTACTTAGATCTTGGTTGAATACAGTAGCATCTACAAAGAGATTACTCATGTCGTCTACGCCCGATGTGTCCCAACTACCTATATTCTGATTGAAGGACTCCGCTCCGCCAAATACATTGTACATACTTGTTACGTTTGATACATTCCACCCGCCAATATCTTGATTGAATGCAGTGGCGTATGTAAACATTCCAGACAAGTATGTAACACTCGACATGTCCCAATTACTAAGATTTTGGTTAAAAACTGATGCATAACTAAACATATCAGATACGTCTGTCACACTCGATACGTCCCAACCACTTATATCTTGATTAAAGGAGGTTGCTCCTCCAAACATACTAGCCATATTTGTCACACTTGATACATCCCAATTACCTACATCCTGATTGAAACTTGTTGCATTATTAAACATACCCTGCATAGTCGTCACATCAGATACAACCCAACCTCCTATGTTCTGATTAAAAGCAGCTGCACCGGAAAATACATAACTCATATCAGTTACACCTAGCAGATCCCACGTGCTTAAATCTTGATTAAAAGACGATGCACCATCAAACATTCTTGCCATATTCGTAACATTAGACATATCCCAACCTCCTATATCTTGATTAAATGAACTAGCACCACAGAACATACAACTCATGTCGGTTACACTAGACACATCCCAATTACCTATATCTTGATTGAAATTCTCCACACTATTAAACATACTACTCATATTTGTCGCACTTGATACATCCCATGAATCTAGAGGTTGATTAAGGAGGGTGTTCTCAAACATATTACTCATATCCGTTATACTAGAAACATCCCAATCATTAATGTCTGAATTAAAAGCGGTTGCATACGAGAACATCAGCGATGCATTAGTTACCCCAGAAAGATTAGGTACATCTGTTGCTGTAATAGTTAGATTTGTACAACCTCTAAATGCCTGTTCCATAGTAGTCCACGCTCCTGTTCCCCATTGATCTACAGATAGTATTTTGGCTCGATCATTAGCACTAGCAAAATATATGGCTGGGAATGTACCGGTGATACGTATAGTGTAAGTACCTGGGGCTCCGAAGTCGTGAGTCACATCTCCAGTCTGTAGTGTGGTCTCTGCGGCACCATCAGTAAAATCTTGATCATTGTTCCAATCAACTTGATAGCTATATGTCTCACTTGGTTTTGTTGGAAGAGTGAATGAGCTACTGTTTGATGAACCGCTATTATCCGTCTTAACAGTTATGACAAAATGATCTGTCGGAGCAGCAAGTGTGGGTTTGGGAGTTGTGCCTAATATCATAGATAGTATTATGGCAAACACACAAAATCCCAACTTGTTTGTAATTTTCATACGTATATTTTAGCACATGGTATTTGTTACAAATACTTTTATGTTGATAAATATACCAGGATAATTGGAGCCGTTGTCCGGGATTGAACCGGAGACCTCGTCATTACCAATGACGTGCTCTACCAACTGAGCTACAACGGCAAAAATTAATTACACTTAGTGCTATTTTTTAATCGCACTTACATAATAGCCGGTAGACATAATATCTGATACTTCATTTTCTTTCCTTATATCTCCGTATTCAGTAATAATGGGATTTATCTTATCAAATATCCATGACATAGCAAAAAGGATAGCTTTTGTGGGTTTGTTGTACTTAAGATGAGTTTGAAAACATATTCTCTGTAAAAGAGCACCTATTGCCGAGAACGTGTCTGTCTCAGAAACAATTTCATTTACTTTGTAATTTTTAAACAACTCTAGAAGTCCAAAACGGGTAAATCTCCAATAATCATGTGGGGTGTCGTGAAGTGGATAGACAAACCTCGTCGTTAAGACTACTTTACCGCCAGGCCTTAGTATTCTCTCAAACTCATTTATAACTTTTTGTGGTTCTAGTGTATGTTCCAGCACCTCAGTACACAGAATAATACCAAAAGACTCGTTCTCAAATGGAAGAGTGTGTGCATCAGCAACCACATCTGGTTCTCTTTTTTGATCTATGTCAACTGTTAGCTGATTTGGGAACAGATTCTTATACTCATAATATTTACCTGATCCAATATTCAATACTTTATCATCAGTCCTATGTTGAGACAGGAAACTTAATAATTTTTGTCTAGTTATTTTTTTTATCATTATTTTAATTGTAACCTATCTAATAACATAAAAACAATAGCTCGACAAAGACATACTTTATATGCATTTACTACTTTTCCATATTAGCATATATTAAGAAACTCAGTTAAATAGCTATTTCCTGAAGAATGGTATGAACATACTTGTCTTCCTCTTGTATTCGGCAAAATCTGGATTCAACTCCATCTTCTTCTCAAGCATTGGAACTCCCGAAACCTTAAGTATTAGGAATGTGATTGTTAGGGGTCCGATGATGAACAACACACCACTTGGTGTTGAGAGAGCTAGTATCCAAATACCCCACCATTGAGTTACTTCACCGAAATAGTTTGGATGACGTGTATATGACCAAAGACCTGTCTGTAATAGCTTACCCTTGTTAGCTGGATCAGATATAAATCTGGCTAATTGTGCATCTCCAACTGATTCAAAGTAGAAACCAAGTACCCAAACCAAGAGTCCAAATATATCTAGTAGTCCTAGCGGAGAGTTGGTACTAGCGTTGATAGCAAGTACAGGTGACACTATCAAATACAATAACATACCCTGTAGAAGATATACTTGAGCATATGATCTTAGGTAGAACCATTTACCCCACTCATTACGCCAAGCTAGATACCTGTAGTCTTCTGCTTTGTTTCTGTTACGTACATGGATATGCCAAGCTAATCTTAGACCCCATATACTAACTAGTATACCTACCAGTATCGAACGTAATCCGAAAGTTCCTGACATGAAGAATGATATCCAAGTTAGAAGAACAAATCCTAGTCCCCATGCAACATCAGCTACATCATTTCTCTTCTTGATCAAAGAAACAACAAACCACAGACTCATGTAAACGAAGAGTACTATACCTAGGGTTAAATAGTAATTCATAATTATAGCTTGATACTGATAAGGTAAGTAATAACTGATACAGATGATGCTAGTACTGCTCCCCATGCAAGATCTACTATAGTCACCAATAATGGCCAATCCTTAGCAAGGGCAAGATTTGTAAGGTCGTATGTCGCATAACATACTAGACCAAATAATGCTCCAAAGATTAGTGCATGAGTCCAAGATCCTTTATCGATTGCTGGAGATATTACAAATACAACTAGACCAACTATGAATATTAGATAGAAGACTATAGCTGCTATCCAATTTATATCTGTCTTCATTAAGTGACCGATCTGTGTACGATAGAAATTCTTTGCTACTACACCCAACCAAAGCATATCAATTGCAAAAAACACTGTTAATGCTACTGCGTATAATTTTATAAACATGGGAATATTATACCACAATTAAAGTCTCATACCCCAAGGACTGGCATCTGCATTTCTCTCTTTACGTGAGAGGATAAACTGCCATATTGAAAAAGCTATAAGAGCAATTAATGTTATCATTTTGTAATTAACCCATTGAGCTGGACTGAAATACATCAATGCAATCTGATTAGAAGAGGCCAAAAGGAATGCAAATACCATCCATCGTATAGTTACAATCTTCCATCCCCTATCGCTAATATCAAATATACTGATAAACAACTTCTTTAATATCAGTATGTCTTTTATATAGTATCCGAGTATTATAAGGAAAAATATACCCCAGAATAGGGTATCTTTAAATATTATATATGTTGGGTTAGACAAAAACACAGTAGCTAGACCAAAGACTATTATTGACCCTGATGCAGATAGCGAGAATATTGCTACTCGTCCTTCAGTATACAGAGATAGTATTAGTGCAATAAGTACTACCACCACCATTGAGATAGTTGCAGCTATGAAATCGAATATATTAAAGACTATGAAGAATAGCAATATTGGACCAAATTCAATGAAAAGGTTTAGTGCTAATCTGAGAGAGATATTTCTTGTTATGAATTTCATAAATATAGTTTTATAACATACACACGCAAGCTGTAAAATTACCTTATCTCTCTTATAACCACATCTATTAGGTTATCCTCAATCAGTTTCGCATAACCATCCTTGTTAGGATGAATACGGTCCTGAAGCATTAGATCTTGATTTAAAAATACATCAGATACAAGGAACGGGACCAGTGGCAAATTATACTTTTTTGATAAGTCCTCATAAACTGAATCAAACTCCTTCTTATACTCCGAACCAGCATTAAGTGGTGCCTGCATCTTTAGTATTAGTATTTTAGGCTTAATTTCACTACTTCTAAGTATTTCTATTGTACTCTCCATATTTTTTCTGACTTCTGATACTGGTAGTGCTCGAAGTGCGTCATTTCCTCCAATTCCCCAAATAATCATATTTGGTTTCTGATCCCTGATAAAACCCGCACGCTCATTATTGCCTTTTGTTGTCTCTCCACTTACACCAGCATTAACAACCCTAACAAGAAGACCCTGTTCCTTAAGCCTATCTTGCAACTGGAACGGGTAGCTCTCGTACAGAGGCAAACCATATCCAGCAGTAAGGCTATCTCCGAAGGCGATTATTGTGTATGATGCTCCGTCTTCACGCTGACTTACAACACTGTTTTCTGAACTAGATCTTAAAAACAAATACCAAAATAATACAGCTAGAGCGACACAAAATATAATAATTGAGGTATTTCTAATGTTCTTCATAAGACAACAATTCACGTAATGGTTTTTTCTCAGTCCTCCAAAGGACAGTAGCCAAGATAAATACAAACAATATAATAGCACACAAAGCAATGACTAGCTCTATATCAAAATACGCTATGCTTTTTATCTTAAGATAGTATTTTGCTATAAGTAGGGTTGCTATTACCGATGTCACATATCCCAAGACTCCGCTGACTATTGTAATCGACACTGTTTCAATGTAATAGAGTCTCTCAATAAAATCCTTCTTGGAACCGAGTGCCATAAGCTGAGCACTTTGCTTACGCCTTCCAGAAAAAGACGAGATTATCAGGGTTATAATTAGGAATAGAGCCAAAACCAACGGCGGAATTGATATTACAAATATTATTATAAGTAATCCTCCCACCAGATTTTCAGCAAATTTAGTTATCTCAGTGGTATCAATAATAGAAATATTTGGGAAATTAGTAGCCAGAAAATCTGTGAATCTACTCTTGTCTGCATCATCAAGGTAAGTATAGCCAAAGAAAGTAGTTGGGTATTTTTCCAGATCAACTGGATTAAAGACAAAGAAGAAGAATGGTAGACCACTTCGTGAATCTGTCTCTCTGATGCTAGTTACAGTACTTTCTACCTCAAATCCAGATATAGAAAATATGACTTTTGAACCCAGTTTAATATTTGCCCTATCTGCAAAATCCTTGTCTACAGAGACCTCATTCTTCTTGTTAGAGAGCCAGCTCCCTCTTACCACTTGTTCATTCGGTAATAGATCTTGCCGGTAGGTTAAATTGTATTCCCTACCGAATTCACGACTAACTGATCCGTCAGATAGTGCAACACTTCGCTGTATGTCTAGGTCATCTATAAACAGAATCCTTGCTCCTACATTTGCAAACATTGTAACATCACTGAAATTTTCCCTAATACTATCGATCTGCGACTTTTGAATATCGACCACGTATATAGATGGTAAACTCTCTCCTAAATCACCCTTGATAAAGGTAGTTAAAGTTGATTGTAAAAGTATAAGCAGCGACAAAGAGGTTAGTGCTACGTATAATGAAGTTAGAGAAACTATTCCAAAGAGTCCATCTGAGTACTTATATGATAATAGGGTGCGGGTTAGGAAGTTAAACCTATTTCTATTACGATATAGAGCTAAAATTATATAGTAGAATAATATAGCTAAAATTACATAAACTAAAATTAGAATTAGTATACTTACTAGGCCATAGACAAAACTCTCTAATAGAAAAATAGCAATTAGAACTAGTGGTACCAGGGTTGATAGAGTAATTATAACGAAGTTAGCAAACATATTCTTTTCTTTACTCTCTTCTCCTCCAGATAGTAACAGTTTTGGATTAAGTCTTAGTAAACTTCTTAGACTTGGCATAAAAGACGCAAAAGATATAGTAAAAACTATCAATACGGTAAAGATGGCTGGCAAAAACAGATTTACGAAAGGTAAATTGAGATCGAAATTAACCAAGATGTAGTTTAGTATCGAGTCAAAAAGCACTACCGACAAAACCCCACCAATCAGAGTAGATACAATCAAAATATATAGTAGCGTTAGAGACAAAGTGACAGCTAACTGCTTCTTGTTATAACCAATAGCCAGCAAAACCGCAAAGCTTTTACGCATAATTGTAAGTAGATAGAGCATTCCCGCGTATATATTTACTGCTGACAAGATACAGGACAATAGTACGGCTAGTACTAAAAATTGTTCTACTAAAGATAGACCCTCCACTAATCCAGATTTAGTTACACCAGCCACCTCAACTTGAGCCCCTATACTTTTTGCTCTCGAAAGTATTTCTTCTAAATCTACGTTAGTCTTCTCTATTGTGTAGACATAAGTATACTCCGAGCGTAGTAGTGATTTGTCTATATTTAGTCTACTAAAACCTTGCTTGCTCATAAGGACCTTTGGCAAGAAACTAAAACCAGAAACCAGGGATTTGCTATCTTTCTCAATTACTCCAACTACGACGAATGGTAAATTAGCGTATACTATTTCTTCGCCAACCTTCACGTTTAACTTTTTTTGAGCATTAATATCTATATATATTTCATTTTCCTTTGGTGTTTTATATGTATCCTCTACTATAGACAATCCTCCATATATAGGATAAGCCTCATCAACAACTACCACACTAACTGGCGTATTCAAATCTCCATTAGTAATAATTCCTGAGAAATCATACTGACTGGATGACCTTATAACCTTTATATCATCTCCCAGAACAGCATCTAACTGTTCTTGCTTCAATTCAAAATTAGACTCTATAGATATATCCCCTCCTACAAGTTCCTTATTCTTATCCTCCAGAAAAATAGAGCTTGAATTAGTAAATAGTAGTACAGTGAATACTATTAGTGTAGTGAAAGTTAGAGACAAGAACGGTAATATGAATTTTCTCCATTCTCGGAATATAATACGAAAACTATATCTAAATATATTTTTTAAATTAAGTTCGCTTGATTTCATGTAAATTCTTGTCTTTAAGTTCAATTATTCTGTCCATCTTCTCAGCAATCTTCATATCATGAGTAATTACGATCAAGGTCTTTGAGCGCTTACTAACCTCTCTTAATAGTAAGTCTAGGACCATATCACCAGTCTTACGGTCGAGACTACCAGTTGGTTCATCTGCAAGAATGATATCCGTATTAGATAATAGAGCCCTGGCTATTGCAACTCTTTGCTTCTCTCCACCAGAAAGAGTACTAGGGAAGGAAAATTTTCTTTCAGTCAAATCTATTTCATTTAATAGAGTATTGGTACTGTCGTCTATTATTTTCTCTGATATTCCACCTCTTATATCGAGTGGTGCTCGTATATTCTCAAAAGAGTTGAAGGAACTAATAAGCTCAAACGATTGAAATATAATTGCTATTTCTCTGTTGCGGTAATTTGACAATTCATCTTCTGAAAGAGAATTAATTAAATTATTCTTAACATAAATCTCCCCCTCTGTTGCCTTATCTAGACCGGCTAATAGAGACAAGAATGTTGATTTACCACTACCAGAAGAGCCAACAATAGCTATCTTTTCTCCTTGCTTGATTTCCAAATTAGTATTCTCAAAAATAACAAGGGTTGGATTGACATCACTAAACTCCTTCTTTAGGTTACGTATTTTTATTATTGTGTTTTTATCCATAATATCATTACATTTTAGCACTTATTGGCTTAATATAGAATTATTAGTCTAAAAAACGGTAGTAAATTAATCAAAGTGATTACTCTCATACACGACAGCTCTACGAATGTAAAATTAGCATACTAAAAAATTTACATCCTGGTATGTAAAGATTGGGTTATTGTTTAATACTTATATAACAGACTTGGTATATGACTTTCTTTGCGCGGGCTAGTGGAGGACTTTTGAACCGGTGTGAGGGAGAATATAGGTGGTTTGGGAATAATTCTGATATTTAATTATAAACAAGATAATCGCCTTCGCTTATAATATCAATCTTGTCATCGACGATCTTAAGCGCAGATTCATCATCAAGGGCATAAACTTTTTTCTTTATATCCTTAACAGCCTCACTAATATTTGGTTCTTTAAGTTTTGGAAACCATTTTGAATTTAGGTGTGGTAGTAAATATAAATCTACATATTTTAGACCTTCAACATCTTCAGTCTTATCTAAATCCTCATCATATACAACCTGCGATATTTTTAGTGATAAATCCGGGTTTGTAATCATACTTCCAGCACTTAAACCAACATAAACTCTTGTTTTAAGTAATTCGGGTAATAAATTTCTCAAGCCAGATTTGTTGACCCATTCCATCAAGTGATAAACGTTTCCTCCTTCAAAAAAGATTGCGTCAACAGCCTCTAATCGTGGTCTCCAATTATCTTCAGATACCGCCGATATATCTACAATATCAATAGATTTGAGGTTTAGTTTTTTCAAATTATTCAGATCATTAATAAACCAGTCTTTGTCCCCACTTTCTATATTTGCTGCGGTTGGGATAAATGCTAAGGAAGTGTCCTCTGGTTCTTTCCCAACGAGATCAAACAGTGCTTTTGATATTGAATTATTTGTAATACCTGCTGAGGTTAAGAGTAATTTCATACTGATAATAATACCATCAGTTCTAATCCGATACTACCACAAACTTTCTACAACACATTTACCAGACAAACTTTTGCGCGGTCGACGGGACTCGAACCCGCAGCCTCTCCCGTGACAGGGGAGTGCTCTAACCAATTGAGCTACGACCGCATCTATCAAAACAAGCTTCTTTCTATTAAGAAACAGCTTATTCCCTCTATTATACATAATTTCGTATAATTTCAAAGTTTTTAAATATAGTAAGAGCGGCGGGTTCCGAAGAATCCGCCGCTTGCTCATTTTGGCTTTGGGGCCAAATCGATAATGTCCTGTATCGTTTGCTCAATCGTCTTTTTGGGATGACGAGTTGGAGGATGCTCGGCTGCCTTCCCTCCATCTGGTTTCGACAGAATTGCGACTGCAACTACCAACAGACAGGCTATTTTTTTCATTGGGGTGCTACCGATCCAATAAATAGATTACCATATTTAGGGATAATGTCTAGTGTGGTTATCTAGCAAAGTAAAAGCGACGGGTTCCTCTGGAATCCGTCGCTCGTGATCATCGATTAAGGCCTCATCATGGCAATTTCTTCGATGATTTGTGCGTGTGTTTTTTTCACTTGCGGATGGAAAGGTTTCTTACTCTCCTTTCCACCATCAGGGCTTGCAAGAACAGCGATACCGAACAAGAGTAACAAGGGGGCAATCTTCTTCATGGGTATCTCCTACTACCAAATACAATACCATATTTAAGGCATTAAAGCTATATTAGTTAATATATGTGTCGGCGGAAGGGATCGAACCTTCGACCTTGGGCTTATGAGTCCCACGCTCTAGCCAACTGAGCTACGCCGACGATGTTTAGAATATAACAAAAAAAGGCGTTTTTCGCCAGTTTTTGTTTACCTAATCATTGTTGCGGAGGCCGGAGTCGCACCGACAATTTTCAGGTTATGAGCCTGACGGGTTACTGTTACCCTACCCCGCTATGTAATTACATTACCACAGAACTTGTGTACTGTGCAAGTCTTAATTTATCTACACATGATAGAACTCCTCGAATACTCTTCTGTACTTAGATATAGTTTCTCTAGCATCATATTGATTAAATGGATATTCTGAACCAGCGTGAGCTATTTCGTTTCGTATCTTATGTGCTCCCCATGCATCATCTAGAGTCTTAAAATCTGCTTTTGTAGCTCTTCTTAACTGCTCTCCAATACCCTCTCCTTTGTATCCAAGAGTGGTTAATAGGTCACCAAGAATGATATCAGCTTCAAGTACTGCCTGTCTCCAGTCATTAGGATTAGTTGATTCTGTAAGATTAAGTACATTGTCCCATTTCTTTGCCATCTCAGGATTACCTTTCTTTGGATCAGGCACAACATCGCTATATCCCATATCTGCCTTTGCATCATATATCTCACTCTCTTTGTTTCTGATGGCTTTCAATCTCTCTACTGTGATAATTATCGCAACAAAGAGAAATATAGATATAGGTATTGATATGGTTATGAGGAATGAGATTATATTACGTATAACGATAAGTAAGGTCGGATAATGTTCAACGACAAAGTTAATTCCGATCTTTACATATTTTGTAAGATCAACTGACGGTAAGTTAATTAATCCTGATGGTATATCTTGCATATTTAAATATTACTCTCCTAAGAAATCTTTACCTGCCTTAAACAATGTCTCTTCACCTCCATGAGTTGATGTCATCTGTATACCAAGTGGTAATCCATTAGGCCTTCCGCTTGGTATAGACATAGCTGGCATACCAGTTAGGTTTGCAGTTACCGTAAATATATCTTCAAGATACATTGCTACAGGATCTGAAATCTTTTCTCCAATCTTAAATGCTGGTGCAGGAGTTGTAGGTGTTAGTATTATATCAACTTTTTCGAATGCTTTCACGAAGTCAGAGGTGATAACTCTACGCAATGCATTAGCTCTGTTATAGTATGCATCATAATATCCAGAAGAAAGGACATATGTACCTAGTAGTATTCTTCTTCGTACCTCCTTACCTAGTCCTGCTTTACGTGTTTCGAAATAGTCATCAATACCGTCTTTACCGTCTTTGTGTAGTCCAAATCTAACTCCATCAAAACGAGACATATTAGAACTTACCTCAGCTGGCATTATCACATAATACACTGGAAGTGAGTATGCTATATTTGGTAACTCTATATCAACTATCTCATATCCTAATGTTTTAAACTTCTGTATTGATTCCTCAAAGTTCTTTAGTACATCAGAGTTAATACCGTCTCCTTTTAGGAATGCTCTTGGTATACCTATCCTCTTGTTTGCTACTGGTTTCGAATATGTTGATTCAGTAATTGTAGTACTATCCTTCACATCATTACCCTTAATTACATTGAATATTATCTCAGAATCTGCAACTGTCTTAGCAAATGGACCAATCTGATCTAGTGATGATCCCATGGCCATAGCACCATATCGAGATACAGCTCCATATGTCGGCTTAAGTCCTACAAGTCCACAGAAACTTGCTGGTTGTCTGATAGATCCTCCAGTATCAGTTCCTAGTGCACCTAGTGCTCCATCCATCGCCATAGCTGCAGCAGATCCTCCTGACGAACCTCCTGCTACACGTTCTGTGTCATAAGGATTTTTAGTTACTCCATATGCTGAATTCTCAGTAGATCCTCCCATAGCAAATTCATCCATATTTGTTCTACCAACAAATACTACTCCTTCTTTCTTGAGTTTTGATATTACTGTTGCATCGTAAGTTGAATGATAGTTTTCAAGTATTTTTGATGCTGAACTAGCAATTCTTCCCTGTATTAATATATTATCCTTAATTGCAAAAGGTATACCAGTTAATAATGTATCAGTTCCTGATTTAAATCTTTCATCTGCGCTTTTTGCTTGCTCCAAGCTATCACTAAATACTTCAAGATATGCGTTTATATCTTTGTTCTTCTTAGTAATTTCTTCTATATATGCTTTCGTTAAATCAACTGAAGAATATTTACCATTCTTCATATCGTCATGGGCCTTCTTAATTGTAAGATTTTTGATATCAATCATATTAGTCTTGTGCAATTATCTTCTTAACAGCCACAAAGTCACCCTCTCTGTCTGGAGATTCCTTAAGTATTCCCTCCCTATCAGAGTCTGAAGTGTTGATAGCTATATCCTCTCTAAATACATTCTTTACCGCTCCAGGAAGTGGAGTATAGTCCATATTAACAGTTGCTACCTTTATTTGGTCTACATATGAGAGTATAGAGTCTATCTCCTTTGCTAGACCATCCTTTTCAGAATCCTCCAACTTAATACGGGCAAGATTTGCTAGTTTTTCTATCTCCTTAACTGTGATCATGTTTTGATTGTAGCAATTTAGGGTTGATTTGTCATTAGACGTATAAAAATTCGCCACCTTGTTAGGGGTGGCGTTGTTTAAGTTATTTCGGTCTTCACCGTCCATTGATCAGCTGACCAACAAAAACGACTTTGCGTTGACTGAAGTAGTAACTAAACATCAGTTCCCTACAGACCTCCTTTGCTTTGGAGAATGTAATTTCAAGCGACAAATGGTTGCCATGGAATCTTATGAACGCCACCATGCGGGTAGTATCAGATACTTCCCCAATGATTTGATCAGCGTCTTTAAGTTCAGATATTTCGGTCTGTATGCCGATCCTCAACTGAAAGACCAGATTTGCTATATCGGTCAATGCTCTTGACGCATCACACTCCGCACAGTTTTCAGGCAACCTAGAGAGTGTCACTGTGAATGATGGTTTCATTTGATCATCCCAATAAGTGTTTTGATAGCGAAGATGATCCAGCATACGGTAGCTGCAATCGTAATTATCGGCCAAAAGACGATAAAATTACAGATCATGAGGGATATCTCCCAACACACTTTTGCACGATACGTGATATCCCATTCTCCGATACTCCAATCCTCACCAAAATTCTTTTTGATCATCCAACATACCACCTTGAAATCAAATGGAAGATACCATGGACGGTTTCTATTGAGAAACAATTCATCATCGCGGTCCCTGACATATTCAGGACCTCCCCACAAAACTGTCGTGGTAAACATTAGGGAGTAGCCCGAGACCATGCCAATGGTCGTTCCGAGTATGATATATTGCAACGGAGTCGAATTCATGATTTAACCTTGTGGATTTGGCTCATTACGGCCAGTTGATTTTTTAGCTGCTGATTAAGCGCTAAAGTTGTAAAAGAACACCCTTTACTAACACAAAAACTTTAGCACATTAAATTGTCTGTGTCAATGAGACAAACTCCTCTTCAGATATGACAGTTACCCCCAATTCATTAGCTTTCTCCAGCTTACTTCCAGCATTTTCTCCTGCCACAACGTAACTAGTGTTCTTTGATACAGAACTACTTACATTACCACCCAATCTTCTAACTATTTCTTGTGCTTCTACCCTATCCATATTCAGAGTTCCAGTAAATACAAATGATTTACCACTTAATTTTAGATTCTCTAATGTATCTTTTTGTATTTTAATATGTTTCAGTAGCTCATCGAGTGCTCTTACATTATCCTCATCTCTAAACCAACTGAATACTGATTGTGCGACAATTGGTCCTACCCCATATATATTCTCTATATCCTCATATTTTGCATTTTGTATTTTTGAAATATTACCAAAATGCTTTGCAAGATCATATGCAGTCTCTTCTCCAACTTGTGGTATTGATAGCGAAGCAAGGAGTCTAGCTAAGCTTACATTACGAGCCTTGTCTACTGATTCAAGTATGTTGTCTACAGACTTCTCTGCAAATCTAGGTAATGATAGTAGCTCTTCTCTGTTTAGGGTAAATATATCTGCAAAACTTGTAACTAATCCCTTCTCAATTAATACATCTAATATCTTTGGACCCATTCCATCTATATCAAAACATTTTTTTGATACGAAGTAGTGGAATCTGCGTCTGTTCTGATCAAATGAATCCTTTGATACACATCTCCACGCTGCCTCTCCTGGTATTCTCTCTATACTTCCATCTCCCCCGCATGCTGGTACGTGTTTTGGGAATACATATGGTTTTGACTGACTTGGTCTAAGGTCATATACGACAGATACGATATCTGGTATTACATCTCCTGCTTTCTGTAATACAACTGTATCTCCAATACGCACATCTAATCTCTTAATCTCATCCTCATTATGAAGGGTTGCACGAGATACGGTAGAACCAGCTACTCTAACTGGTTTTAGATGTGCGACCGGTGTAAGTACTCCTGTTCTACCAACTTGTAATACTATATCCTCCAAAACTGTTGTTACCTGTTCTGCTGGGAATTTGTATGCTATGGCCCATCTAGGAGACTTTGCAGTGTATCCAAGTGCATTCTGTATTCTATTTGAGTTTATTTTTATCACCAATCCATCAAGCTCGTACTCAAGATCATGTCTCTTCTTTGTCCAAGAGTTATAGAATGTTTGTATATCTTGTATTGAACTAAATACTTTTGTATATGTATTAGTTTTAAATCCTAGTTCTTTAAGTAGGTTAATTTCATCAATCTGATTTGGTATACCATCCATTTCATCAATATCATAAATGAATGAATCTAGATTTCTTGAAGCAGTAATCTTTGGATCTAGTTGTCTAAGCGAACCTGCTGCTAGGTTTCTGGTATTAGCATATATCTCCTCCCCATTCTTCTTTCTCTCGATGTTTAGCTTCTTCAAGTTATCCTTACTTAACCATACTTCTCCTACAACCTTAATATCAACTTTCTTCTTAAGTACAAGAGGAATACTTTGTATTGTTCGTATGTTAAGTGTTACGTCTTCTCCAACCTTACCGTCACCACGAGTTGCTGCTTGTACTAGATTTCCGTCTTTGTAGGTAAGGACTACTTTTAGCCCATCGATCTTTAATTCGACACAATATTCTAATTTTTCATTAGATATATTTGCCTTCTCCATGAAGTTCTTTACCTTCTCCTCCCATTTTGTAAGCTCATCGAAGTCAAAAACATCATCAAAAGACCACTGTCTACTAGTATGTGTAATCTTATTAAACTCCTTAAGTGGTTCTCCACCAACTCTCTGTGATGGACTATCTGATGTTATTAGCTTGGGATACTTTGTCTCTATCTCAATTAGCTCTCTTAGAAGAGAGTCATATGCTTCGTCACTTATCTCAGGCTTGTCTAAAACATGGTATAGGTACCTATGTTTTTCAAGTATTTCTTTAAGTCTTAGTAGTCTTTCCTTTTCCATACTGTAAGGATACCACAGACGACTACTGAGTTGAATATGAGTAGTATAGCGCTCGCTCCACTCTCTTAGGACTTGCTGCAGTACAATTTGCTCCATTCCATCCGACATTATACCCCTTAGCTTCTATATTAACCCTTTTAGTTAAAGAATTTTTTGTAACTGTAACATCGGCACATGATAAATTGTTTAAGTTTATATCGTAAGTATATCTAGTTTCATCACCAACTAGGTCATATGTAGGAACTACCGGATTATGACCTGCGCAACTAACTTTAGATGCAAAGCTAATATCTGCAGTAGAGAAAGCATCAGTATTGAAATCATAGTAAACTGCACATTCAAGTGCTGAATCCGCAGCATAGAATGCAGTTGTTGACTCTCTTGCTGAAGAAGACAGGAGGAACTCCTTTCTACTAACTGTAAGTATTGATATACCAACTGATAGCACTAGAGAAGATACAAGAACTGCAAAAAGTAGTGTGTATCCCTTATTCTTTTGTATATTATTCTTAATCATAGTGTTACGTTGTATATATAGCTCTCTAATTTATACTGATTTGATATTGAACCTGACTTCCAAGTTACGTATACGATAACTCTGTATTCAATACCTGCCTTTATCTCATCTATATCTACCACTCTGGTAAATTTAGTTGCGGTAGTAGATGGTGCAGTACTGTATGTTCCATCACTTTGTATATTCAAAGTACAGTTTCCAGTGTGACAATATCCACTATTTGATATGGTATCGAAACCATTAGTTCCCTTATCCCTCTTTATCTGCTCAATCATATCTTGTGCTAGAAATGACGCCGTAACTTGATCCTTAGCGTATATAGATGCTTTTAGACTTCTCTGTGCAATCGTTAATGGACCTGCAATAGATATCATAAGTATGGACACTGCAACTAGTGTCTCAATCAATGTAAATCCCTTATTTTTAATATTAGTCTTCATATTATTTTATTCTCTGTGTTACCCTAGACTGTATCGTAAACTCTGTCTTATCCTTGTTCCTAACACCCACCTCACCCTTAAGAAGTATTGTGATCATTGGTTGGCCAGTGTTACTAACGTTAACTTTTGAACTAACTATTCTAACATTAGGATCACTTAGGTCGATATAGTCTGAGTTCACTACGTCATTACCACAACCACTTTGTACTGCCTTCTGTAATCTTGTTCCATTGTATCTGTATGCATATATCAGATTACAACCCGTACCTCTCTCTGATGATGTAAATGCGATTAGCCATGGTGATCCTGATGTAAGTCCACCACTATCTGTTGTAGAGTAGCTGTTAGTAACTGAACTGTTTACGTTAGGGCTATAGTAATACTTTGTACCAACTCTAATTTCTCGAGTCATTGATTCAAGTACGAAGTTCATATTGTTTATAGCTGTCTTTAGGTTAATTGATTTCTTGTTTGCATCCATTATCTTAAGTAGCGCTCCCACAGCAACCACAGCAACTACAGTAAATATTGCTAGAGATACAATCATCTCAATTAAAGTAAATCCTTTTTGTTTAGTGTTATATATCATATATATTAAGGTTCTACAGATACTTGTCCGGTTGAATTTACGATTACAACTTTCGTAGTGTTGTCTATGGCTCTCAATGTAATTCTTAGATTAGCATAACTAATACCACCAGATGTCACCTTTATTATCGCACTTGGATCAGGTCTTCTGAAAACTACAGATACGTTATCTACGTCTGTACATGCTCCATTGTTGTAAACGCATATTGCACTAACTATACTTCCTCTTGTTATCGTTGTTGATTGAATTATAGCATCTGTGCCTGCGGTATATACATCATTACTATTAGTATCCGTAAAGAATATTATTGTGGTATTTGCTGGGGAAGCAGCTTTACTGAAATATACTCCGTATGGTTTCGAGAAATCATTCGCTGTTCTTGTAGAACTCTTTACGTTAAGACCGTATGACTGGGCATTGCGTACTGTTAGCGCAACGTCATATGCAAGGTTTGTGAGTAGGATATTTTGATTGAAATTTCCGTACTTAGACAATACCAATGCTGTCATCATAGCAAATATTGCTAGTGATACAATTAGTTCTAGTATTGTAAATCCTTTAATTGTATTTACTATCTTTTTCATTAAATTGGTAGATCAATTACCTGTATTCCCCAGAACAGTACTATATACATTCCTAATATTAGATATGGACCGAATGGTATCTCATATCTTTTCTTAGCCTTCTTGAATACTATATACATCCAAGAAACACTTATAACTGCTGCTATCCAGAATGCTAATATAATTGCTGATATTCCAGATACTAGTCCTAGTGTCCAACCAATACCTAGTATTAGTTTTGCGTCCCCGAGTCCCATCCAACTTCCTTTAGAGAATAGCCATATTAGATAGAATGGAAGAGCTAGTATTGGTCCAGCTAATAGCGATGTAACTCCCGGTATTACAAATGATAGGTCTGATGAGACGAAGAGATGAGCTAGAGCAACAAATGAGAATGTATATGATAGCGTATCTGGTATTATCTTATGTCTAATGTCATATATGGTTATGACGATTAATATACAAGTTATGAAGAGATAGAAAACGGTATTAAAGCTATTGAATACATTTGTTGGTGGGAAGTAGTAGAGTATTAGGACGAAGAGTAACCCTCCTAGTATTTCAATTATCGGATATTGCCATGAGATCCTACTCTTACACTTCTTACACTCACCTCCTTGAAAGAAGAAACTCAGTATTGGTATTAACTCATGCCAATGTAATTCCTTCCCGCAAGAGAAGCATTTTGATCTTCCCTTCAAAGTCATTCCTGTATTGAACCTTAGTGCGACAACATTTAAGAAGCTACCAATTATTGCCCCGAGTATGAATGAAAAGATTATGAAAATATTTTGCATTATTTTGGCTGAATACAATAGAAGTTATTTGTATCTGCGCAATCTACTCCTGCCAATGAAGTTCCGTCCACATCGTCATTTAATACTCCATTGTTGTTCTCCAATCTCGCTCTTAGTACATAGTCTGTATATGGTGATGGTGATCCTGATGTTGATGGAACTGCATATTGATATATGTATGTACCACTATTTGTTGGATCTGTTGGTACTGTAGATATGAAGTATCCCATGTTTAATGAGCTACAGATTGATGTTGAAGTTGTTAGTATTCCAGGATTTGCTGATGATGCTGGTGCTGGGTACACTCCACACTTATCAAATACCTGCTCTAGTGTGAGTTGTAGTTGTGCTATATCTGAAATTCTCTTTGCATCTCTTGCCTTGGACTTAGCTGAGGTAAAGTTTGCAGTAACTACTGCTGTTAGTATACCGATGATAGCTATGACTACTAGTAATTCTATTAAAGTGAAACCCTTGTATTTTAAAAGTATATTTTTCATTAAGCTAATTATAGCTTGAATATGGGTATATGAGAATCCCCAGTGCGCGGGAGGCGCACTGGGGATGATCTAGGCAGAAACGGGTGATCCGCCAAGATTCGCGAGCATTGTCCTCAGAAGACCCTTGAGTGATTCATCGGAGAGCGCGGAGAATCTTCTCTTGTTGCCCCTGATGGTCAACTCTACGGTGCTTCTGACCGGTCCTACTCCACGACGAAATTCTTTCGACTGGAGGATCTCTGCAACTTCCAGATCAATGGCTATTGCATCGGTTTTTACGATTGGGGTTGCTAAACGACTCTTCATACACCAACTTGTTTGGGGATTTTGCTAGACGATGAGCAATACGTGCATCTGACAGGACACACTCTCATCTGGATATTAACTTTACTACTATATAGATATCTGTCAAGTTTAGTATACCTAGTTATTCACATCTTCAAGAAGCGCAGACTTTGTATACACATTAGATGCATTCCATAACATCCAACTATTAAGTCCGGTATCGTATGTTGCCTGTATCTGTGCACGCACCATAGCAGGTGTATATTCTACTCCACCTATACTGAAATCTTGTAACCAAGGTCTTAATTTAGAAGGTGAACTTGATGCGATTTTTGCTTTCTTCACTGCTTCATCCATTGCGTATTTTATGACCTCGTATGGTTTAGTAGCTGGGCTCTTGTATCCCAAGAAGTTTGTTGGATAGTGTGATGGATACACCATAGGTGCAACGAAATCGAAATGTTGTAGTGCATCTCCTAGTATTTGACCAATACCTAAATCATCGCTATTTGATGTTGTCATACCGAACAGATCAGCAGATATTGGTATACCCTTTGGTCTGAATGTTGTATCTAGAAACGCATAAAATTCTTTAAGTGCTGCAGACTTATCCTTCCCTTCGCTATATGGATATGCAATATCTAGCATATTTCCATCTGATGGAAATCTGATGTAGTCGAAGTTTAATTCATCAAATCCGTATTCGTATGATTGAAGACCAATTAATGCAAGGTAATCCCATACTGGCTTTGCACTTACATCAAGCCAACTAATTCCTTTTCTGTCTTTCCATACATTCCCTGCTTTGTCTCTAACTGCGTACTCAGGATGAGTCTTAACTAGATTTGAGTCCTGGAAGGATGATATTCTTCCAATTACATATATCCCCTTATCATGTAACTCTCCGATAAATTCTTTAATATCTGTAATTCTTCTATCTGATGAATTGTATTCTAGTAGTTTGGGATCATCTACTTCAAAGCTTACACGTCCTGTATAGTCTTTAATATCTATCATTACTGCATTCAACTCTGTAGTATCTATTAGATTAACTAGATTGTCTCTAAGCTTCTTGCTACCAGCAACCCAACCTGACATGTATATAGCTTTTACCTGTTCTGGTGTCTTTATATGAGTTACAACAAATGGTGCAGGTACTGTCTGTCTTGCTGTAGCAACGAAGTCAGTCTCATATATCTCGTATTTGAAGGGGAAAAAGTATGCACAAGCAAAAACTATAATTACTGCAGATACTATTCCGATCCAAACTTTAGAATTCATTATATATTTGTCGATGAGTTATTTTCTGTAAAAACTGGAGCGGACTGTTCTTCTTTCACTTCTTTCTTTTCGTGAGGGAGGTTATATGATATCGCAATGATTGCTATTCCTGAGATAATTGCGATTATCTTATGCCAAGCGGATGGAAATCCGAGGAAGAGAAATAGTGCAACCCATACACCCAATACTGTAAGCCATTGTCTTTTTGACATAATTTTAGATTAAATTCTATTAATTTTATTTATTATACCTGCTTTACTGTGAGGATACAATAACTACAAACTCTCCTTTTTGTTTTTCTGGTGTTTCGTTCAATATTTTAAGTATACTTTCTGCACTACCCTGCAATACTTCTTCATAGATCTTAGTAATCTCTCTAACTATTGTTACCTTCTTATCAATCTTTGTAAGTGATTCTAAAGTTTTTAATATTCTATGTGTTGATTCATAGAAAACTATCGTTCTTTCACTTTCCGCTATTTCCTTGAAAGTAGTTTCTCTTCCCTTCTTATGTGGCATAAATCCAAGGAAGATGAACTCGTGTGTTGGCACGCCAGATATTGATAGCGCTGCTGTTAGTGCTGAAGCACCTGGTATTGATACTACCTTCATATCTGGATAGCTCTCTTTAATCTTTGAAACAAGTAATGATCCTGGATCTGATATTCCTGGTGTACCTGCATCAGTTACAAGAGCGATAGTCTTACCTTCCTCAATCTTTTCTAGTATTAACTCAACTTTAGTA
>JBIIIW010000021.1:0-7220 GCA_044234345.1 Minisyncoccia bacterium | reverse complement strand
TCCATAACAAAAAGCACCATATGGTGCTTTTTGTTTTACCCTAACCAATACTACATTGATGGGTTAACTGAAGGAGCCTTGCAGTCTGCACATGATTTCTTGTGTGTAGCAACAAGATATACAGCTGATAGTCCCACAAGAACGTATACAACCTTAGCAACAACTGCCCCTAGAAATGTAACTACGTTTAGATCAAATAGTCCTACTAGTAGCCAGTTTAGTGAACCAACTATTACCAAGATGAATGCAACTGTATGTAAAGCTTTCATATTATATATTTATTATTATTAATAATTACTGTATTAATTATACCCTAGATCTGGGTATATATGTAATTGTTATCAACATGGATATGGTATATTCCTAACGAACTCAATTGTCTATCTTATTTCTATTTCTATCCTTTTTCCACCTTGAACAGGCAATCTAGAGACAACATTCATTGGAAAAAATCTTTTATCTGTCATATCAATTTTAGGTGCACGCCTTTCTATTGGTAGCCATTCTTCATATAAAGTAACCCATACGTCATTTCTCTTTTCAATTCGATACCACTGTTCGTTAAATAGAAAATCAACAAAAAGTATGCTCTTATCGACTAGAACAATAATTCCATGGATTCTTTCGCCAGAGGGTAGGTCGATATCAGCAACAGACGCGCACGTTGTAGAGTCTATTTCTTTCTGGTTCTCTTGGGGCTTAATAGTTGTTTCATCTTGACCTTCAATATCTTCTTCATCGAGAGCATAATCCCAATTTGAGAACTTTTCCAAGACTTCAATCGGTGCCCATTCACCAGTATATCGATATTTATTCATAAATAATTACGTTAACTATAGCATTAGTATAACTTAATTCCTTCAATCTCTCACTAGCGTGTGCCCTCGCGTGGAATCGAACCACGAATAACGGCTTAGAAGTCCGCAGTTATATCCATTTAACTACGAGGGCGATAATTAAGAATATACCAGAAAAGTCTTAAAATATAAAGGTCTCTAGAGTGATGGGTCACTTGGACCTCTATATCCTGCTCTAATCTGGTCACTGTTATCTTTCCTGTTCTCTATCACATTAACATGTACATTGAATGTTTTTTGATCGAATACACTGTCTTCTTTTGTATTAGAGTTATCACTGATTCTGAAGTTTCCTGAAGATATTAACCAGTATAGGTACACCCCTCCAAGAACTAGTAATATTGCAGTAGCTACATTAACGAATAGTATTAATATCCAATCAACAAATGCATTTCTACCAACTTCTTGGAAGATTTTCTTAACTGGTATATTTGGAACTTTCATAAAGTTCTTTTTAAATATATTTGTCATTTGTTTTTAATTAATATTGCTTCTAGATCAAGAGACATTGTCCATCTTACTTTAGTATCTGTAGAACTATCTATTTTTACATTTGATATATAGCTACTGTATGGAAGATTCTCAAGGAGAACTAATGCTGTCATTACTGAGCTCCATCCTCCCTTTACATTTACCTTTGTCTTCACCTTATCACCTTCAGTTGTGATTGATGATAGCTCTAGTTCTGTATTTGAGTATTCTCCAACCTTCTCTACTGACTCTATGAAATTAACTATTTTATCCTCTGGCACTAAGAAATTTAACAATCTATCCCTATCAAGCTTGGTGGATTCGTGTATTTTAATTAATTCTTGTTCGCTATTCCTCTTGCTACCCTCTTTCAACACCTCGCTATTTGCTTCCACATAATGATCTGCTTGTGTAATAGTTTTATTGTATATAAATACATAAGCAAAAATTGTAATTACAATACTTGCAATTGAGAACATTAATAGTGTGTAGTGTTTAGAATTTATTTTCATATTGTTCTACTTATAACTATCTTAATTGAATATGATATATTCTTGTTCTTAGCTAGATCTGATACTGGTAGTTCTACCTTTAATACTCTTGGATCGAGTTCTAGGCTATCCCTAAACTTTATCAATTCTTCTCTAGTATTTGATTTTCCCTGTATCACAGCAGTAATACTCGATGTTGCTGTAGCATTTGTTTCTCCAAGGCTAAATGATTTTATAGTTAGTCCATATGGCTTCTGCCTAATTATATTAGATATGATGTTTGAGTATCCTATTGATTCCTTAGACTTATCAATCAATGCAATTGCATCATTTGTGATCTTAAAATCAGACATAACACTATCCATACCTCTCTCCTGTCTACTCTTCTGGAAGCTTGATAGCTGATCTAGGGCTGACTTCTCTTGGTTATATGAGAAGATATATGCAGGTAGAAGTGAACCTGTACCTATGAGTACCGCACAGGACATAAAGAAGAGTTGAAATACAGTTAGTCTGGTTCTGTACTCTTTCTTAAGAGCCTTGATTTCATTTTCTGGTAATAGTGTGTAGTGAATCATATATTTATGGTAATGCTAATCCAGCTGCAGCTGCATAGTCTAGTGATTCTTCAAATGGAATTTTTGGTACATAGTGACTTATCGAAAACGCATTCTGCCACACGTCACTAGACCTTAGTTGTATTTCTGGATCTGGTGATAGGTCAGATATCTTACTCAAGACTAATGCATCACGACCAGAGATAACTATAGACTTAATCTTCCTTCCCTCTCCATATTCCATCCAGTATGCACACACACGAGCTATTTCGTGCTTAAGCTGATTAGTAACACTCTTCATATCTCCATTCTCAATGTTACGTATTGACTCTCCTCCCCAAGATATAGTTGAGGTGAAGCAAACAACACTACCTGAAACAATATACAGTCCTGTCTTTTTGTTCATAACATTTACAATCAGCTGTATATCATCTGATCCAGATGAAACAATAGATCTAGCAATTGCTTTAGCTTGTATCTCAAATGACACTACTGACAGTCCAACTGTTTGTAGTGCTCTTAAATAGCTATTAACAAGATCTCTAGGGGCAACAGAGACACTAACTGATGTTAGACCATTACTTGGTTTTAGTGGTAAGTGATCGAAGAAGAATACTGACTCTGAAGCCTTCAATGGTACATTTTCTTCGAGTTTAAACTCTATATTTTGTCTTATCTCATCTTCATCGGAATCTGGAACCTGAGCCTTGAACAAATACATTCTCTCTTCTGGTAATGTAACCTTAACTGTTGATATCTTAAGTTCATTCACTAATATCTTTATCTCCTCAATCAGTGTCTTTTCATCTTTTATATATCCTGAATCTATAATCCCTGGTTTTAGATTCCTATACCCATAGGATTTCAGTGTGTATCCATGACTACCATCTTTGTATTCAATACAGCGTATTGCATCATCTGAAATATCTAATCCAGCATATGGAATATTTATATACTTTGGTGGTGGAAATAGTTTGAAAAATATCTTTGTAAACATTTAAGTAAATATGCTTAATATTTACTTAATATTATATCATACCTAAACCCTATTCATTCTGTGTTTAATGAATTCTATAACTGCAGGAAGAATTGATGTGAGGATTATAACTAGTATGATCGGTGTTAGATATTTCTCTGCATTTGGTATTACACTGCCAAGTAGATATCCAGCTCCTAGCATTCCCCAAGTCCATACAAACCCTCCTATGAGGTTATACTTCATGAAAGTTGTATATTCCATTTGAGCTACTCCGGCCACTATCGGTACGAATGTTCGAACTACAGGTATGAAGCGTGCTATGAATATAGTTTTTTTACCATACTTCTCATAGAATGCTTTTGCTTTTTCTATATGACTCTTATGAAAAAATATTGAATCTTCTTTGTTAAATATCTTTGGTCCTGTCTTTCTACCGAAATAGTAACCGACGTTGTCTCCGACTACTGCTGCGATAAAGCACAGTATTAATAGCCAGAATATTGATATTAGATTCTGTGAAGCTAGAAACCCTGCTGTAAATAGCAGTGAGTCTCCTGGAAGGAAGAAACCGAAGAATAGACCAGACTCCGCAAAGACGATACCAACGACACCCAACAATCCTAATGCTTTAATTATTACCAGTGGATCTAAGATATCGTGTACGCTCATTATTTTGCTTTAGTTCCTGCTGGAATTGTATTGTTTGGTTCAAGTAGAGAGAAGTTGCCGTCTTCAGTTGATAGGGCGAATAGCATTCCATTACTCTCATATCCTTTTATCATTCTTGGTTCTAGATTTGTTACGAATGTGCATGTTCTACCAACAAGAGTACTTGGATCTGGGAAATACATTGATATACCAGATACTATCTGTCTCGGACTGCCTTCTGCGAAGTCTACTGATAGCTTAAGTAGCTTGTCAGTGTCTGGTATCTTCTCTGCTGACAATATCTTACCAGCTCTAATCTCCACTTTAGCAAAGTCGTCATAACTAATCTTCTTTGGAAGTACTGGTACCTCAACTGGTTTTGTCTCTATTGGTGTTTCGTGCATATATTTTAATACTACCCTTTTACCCTCTCCTTATCAAGAAAGCTTTGAAGTATTAATGCCGCTGCTGAAGCGTCTAGGAGATCATTCTTCCCTTGGAATCTTTCTGCATTGGCGCTAGTCATAAATTCTGGTTCTAGATACACTACATATCCCTCCTTCTCTAATTCTGTTTTGAGTTTAAGTGTATCTGCAAGAATGGTATTTGCCTCTCCCTTATAGTTCTTTGATTCACCTATAACTATCTCCTTTATCTCATTATCTTTGGCTATGTTTAGTATGTCGGTTAGGGTGTCCTTGGTTGAGGTTATAACCTTAAGAGGCATAGCAAACTGCCTTCCTGGGTCTGAAAGTGCCATACCTATCCTCTTTGAGCCGAAGTCAATTCCTAGTAGTCGCATATGCAAAGTGTACTCCATATTGAAATTTGTAGCAAAATATGAGAGTATGTTAAATAGCGTTTTATCAGTAATTGTTCTTTGTTTAAATGCTTGTGGTATACTGGTCTAGTGGTAGTCGAATACAAGAGAAATCCAAATACTAAATGTACTATATGCCTGAAGGATATATACAAGAGGCCGTCACAGATTGAGAGGTCTAACGGTAGGATTTTTTGTAGTAATGCCTGCTACGGAATATCTTGTAGAAAAGAGATACCCTGTTTAGTTTGTGGTAAGTTAATCTTATCAGGAATCAATACAAAAACCTGTAGTAGGGGTTGTGCGAACAAACATAGGACAGGAATACAGTACAAGATTAATAGTCCTAGAGACAAAGTTAAGTCTCAGAAAGCTCTCAAGGTAAGATTACTTGAGACTAGAGGTAAGGTTTGTGAAAGATGTAAATATGATAAGTATGAAATACTTCAAGTACATCATATAGATAGGAATAGGAGTAACAATAATCTTAGTAACCTAGAATTGATTTGTCCGAATTGTCATTATGAGGAACATCATTCTAGAAGAGGTAAATATTAGTTGCTATTGACAAAAACACGGATGGGTGTCGGAGTGGTCTAACGAAACAGTCTTGAAAACTGTCGTCCTAGAAATGGGACCGTGAGTTCGAATCTCACCCCATCCGCAGAAAGAACTAGGTTATACAGGAAAAGATGTACCTAAATAGAAGTAAATAAATTGAGATAAAATTATGACATCTATTGATTCAGAGAAATTTGGAAACTATATCAAAAAACAAGAGCAAGGTTGGTTAGACATATTTTCTACATATATTCTAAAAGAGAAAACTCTCAAAATAGGTAATGGTTTTGGCTATTTATCAGAGTTAGTGAGACCGCTGACAAAGGAACTAACAGTTCTTGATATCCAAACTTACCCCTTAACTATTAATAAGGACGCGGTCCAGATTTATGATGGCCTTACAATCCCATATCCTAATAAGTCCTTTGATACCACCATAATTGTCTTTACACTTCATCATATTCCTCAGAGTAAAGAGTACTTTCAAGAAATTATGAGGGTTACGAAGAAAAGAATCATCATTCTTGAAGAGACATACGATAATATTTTTCAAAAACTTCATCTTTATTATCGCGATTGGATAGTGAATAAAAAAGCAGAACAATCATGTAATCTATATTGGAAAAGTTATTTTTCAAGACAGGAATTGAACGAGCTTATTAAATCAAATAATCTTATCGAAACATATAGATTAACAAAAAAGCACAAATCCTACTTCAAAGAGCTTGTTATCTTGGATATCCATTCTTGACCAACGCACTTCGTTTCAATCTCCCAAAGTCTACTAGAGTATCCTTACGATACCTCACCATACCGGTACCTAACCTACAACCTCCGCACAAACATTTTAAGACCCTACACATTCCCCACCCCGACAGCCTCGGATATATTCTTATATCCATCACGTTTAAGTAACTCAACGAGCCCTCGATTTATCTCTCCAATCAACTGTGGTCCTTCATATACCATACCAGTTATGATTTGTATTAGTGATGCGCCTAGCTTTATTTTTGTATATGCATCTTCTGCACTGAATACACCACCCGAACCTATAATTACATATTTACTTCTAGTCTTCTTGTATACGTAAGATATTAAATTGTTTGATAGTTCTTCTACTGCTTTTCCACTAAATCCACCTACTTCAGGAATATCTTTTTCAACGATTGATGTATTATTCCTATTCTTAGTTAAGTTTGAGCAGATTATTCCTTGAACGTTATGTTTACCAATTACTTCAAGTAGGCTATCTATGTTTTTGAAATCTAAGTCTGGTGAGAGTTTGATGAAAATTGGCTTTGCGGTCTTAGCTTGATCTATCTTCTCTAGCAACATATTCAAAAGTAGTGGATCAGTAAATGGTTGTCCTCCGAATGTATTAGGACAACTGATATTTATCGTCACATAACTACCTATACCATCAAAAGCCTTAAATGCCTTAAGGTAGTCATTAATTGCTTCATTAATATCAACTGTTTCTTTACAATTAGTCTTTGCAACACTGATACCTATTGGTATTTTGAATTGTACACCTTGCAATCTTTTTGATATTGCTATGGCACCATCATTCATAAGTCCGTAATACACTAGAAGTGATTTGGATTTAGGTAATCTCCATAATCGCTTTTTGCTATTACCCAGACACATTTCACCTGTAATAGATCCTAGCTCTGCAAAACCGAATCCGACAGATGGTAGGATTTTATATAGTTCAGCATTCTTATCGAATCCTGCAGAAAGCCCTATGGGGTTTGTAAACTTAATCCCTAATATGTCCTGTTCCAGGCTTATGTGTTTAAAATTTAGAAACCTATCAACCAACATATTAGTGATTGG
>JBIIIW010000010.1:0-26983 GCA_044234345.1 Minisyncoccia bacterium | reverse complement strand
TCTACAATACCCCTGCTATCCACTGGTATATGCATTGCATCAGTATGTTTGATTATAGAGCTATGCTCTATAGCGCTTACCAATACCCTTTTACCCTTAAACATATTAAGTACTAGTTGATTAGACTCAGTTCCACCTGAAGTAAACAAAATTTCATCTGGATGCGCATGTAATACATTAGATATTCTTGTCCTTGCATCTTTAATTGCATTAAATGCTTTAACTCCGCTTGAGTATATAGAGGATGGGTTTGTATATTCATCTTTAGAATATTTACGTATTTCCTTCATAACACCCTTGTCTATTGGTGTAAGTGAGGCATAATCTAGATATATTCTTTTCATATTGATTAATTATATACTATAATCTAATTATGAATTTTACAATTGATACCAATACAGTCATTTTTGTCCTACTACTAATTACCATTATCATTCTTTTGGTAATTATCTACAGACTAAACAAGAAAATCGATACCTTCATCATTGGTAGTTCATCTGTAAATCTAGATGACTCTATTAAATCCATTATCGAATCCCTTAAGGAGAATGATAGGTTTCAAAAGGATATGGAAGTATATCTTACAAGTGTAGAGAAAAGATTAAGGAAGAGTATACAAGCTATTAGCACAGTTAGATTTAATCCATTCAAAGGTACAGGATCTGGTAGTAACCAAAGCTTTGCTACAGTATTTCTTAATGAAGAAAAAGATGGAGTAGTTATCTCAAGCCTATACTCTAGAGAGCATATTAGTGTGTATTCTAAACCTATAGTTAAAGGAAGTTCTGAATATGAGTTATCTGATGAGGAGAAGGAGTCTTTGGTTAAGGCCAAGGAGGGGTTGAAGTAGGGCTTAATTAAATTTGTTTCAATATGGATATTGTGATAGAAATGTAACAGCAAATAGCACAATAACATTCAAACGTTTGAGGTAAAAATGAATAGTAAAAAGAAGATTCTTATCATTGGGTTTGGCGGCACCATTGCAATGGTCCCCGATCCCTCGCGAGGTAATGTCCTCGTTCCAGCCAAATCGATCGAGGAGATGCTCAAAATCGTCCCCTCGCTCGGCGAGATGGCTAAGCTGACCCTGAAGCAAGTCCTTAACATAGACAGCACCAACGTGAATCCGAGTCATTGGACCATGTTGGCGATGGAAATCGCAACAACCTACGAAGGCTATGACGGCATCATCGTCACGCATGGAACCGACACCATGGCTTACACAGCCACGGCAGTATCTCTAGCTCTAGGAGGTAACCCGCCAATCCCTGTCGTTTTTACCGGAGCACAATTGCCTCTGGTCGAATTTGGGACGGATGCGAGATTCAACCTCGAGAATGCAATGAAAGCCGTGATTCGTGCATCAGAACTCAGCGTCAATGAGGTCATGATTGTCTTTCATGACAGAGTGCTCCGCGCAAGTAGAGCTATCAAGGCCAGTGAGGCAAGATTCACAGCATTCGAGTCACCGGCTTTTCCTGACCTCGCTCACATCACAGCTGTTGGCGTAACATTCCACCCTCATACAAGAAGGCGGGATGGCAATGGAACGATCAACCTCAAAGCTCATTTCCAAAGAGGTATTCTTACTGTTGACTTAGTTCCAGGAATTGAACCCAGCATGCTCTTGGTCGTATTACGATCAGGCACATGTAGGGGGCTACTGCTCAAGTCTCTTGGGGCTGGAAATGTTCCAAGTCTTGATGACTACTCACTCATCCCTGTCATTGGGCAAGCGAGGGAGTTGAGTATTCCAGTTCTGGTTTCGACAAAGTTCGTCGGTGGCTACACTCGAATGGACATGTATGAGCCAGGCAAGGAAGCTCTCGAAGCGGGAGCAATCGGCACGTTCGACATGACAGATGTCAGCGCACAAGTAAAGCTTATGTGGGCACTTGCGCAAGGACATAGTTCATCTGAAGCACTTCGAGGAGTTATCGGCACCAACTTTGTCGGTGAGGTTACTTTGTAGAATTGCAGACATATTCAAGCCGCACGTATACCAATGTGCGGCTTTTTCATGCTTAATGTAAAGCGAGTATACTTGACTTTTATACCTAAATATGTTAGAAAGTTAGGAGTTAGATTTGTTGTTCAAACCCCAAAGTTGCACGATGAAGAAAAAAAGAAGATGCGATTGGCATCAAGTATCGATTCCAACCAAGACGCAAGATGGCCGACAAAAACCAGACATTCTGGTAGGGCGTGTGTCCAAAAAGCGCCTTGAGGAATGGCTCGTCAAGAACCATTTTAGACACGGGACGAGGAAAGATGAATGGTTGCTTACCACAAGAAAGATCAACCTTGTGTGTGTCGATGACCGTCTTCACATAATCGACAGGAGCAGACCTGCAAAGGTTACTGCACTCCATTCAGGGTCAAAGGTTTACACCTGCAACCCTCATGGAGAAAGGATAAATAGGAGGTGGATGCACACCTACTAAGAGTTTGGCCGAGGAAGAAATTCCTCGGCCTCCTTGTTTCCTAGCCAAATCTATTTTTTTCTGATATAGTAAAAATCCAAATATGGCTAAGAAGATAATTAAAAATGAAAATGTAGTAACAAATACTGATGGACTAATCTCTCGTCCACCTGTTGTTGTTATCATGGGTCACATCGATCACGGTAAGAGTACCCTACTCGACTATATCCGTAAGGAGAATGTTGTTGGTGGTGAAGCTGGAGGTATTACTCAACACCTAGGTGCATATGAGGTTAACCACAGTAAAGGTAAGATTACTTTCCTAGATACTCCGGGACACGAAGCTTTTCGTGGTATACGTGAGCGTGGAGCTAAGGTAGCTGATATAGCTATTCTTGTTGTATCTGCTGATGATGGTGTTAAGCCACAGACTCTAGAGGCTCTTAAGTGCATACTTGCTGAAAAGATTCCATATATCGTTGCAATTAACAAGATTGATAAGCCAGGGGCTAATGTTGAACTTACAAAACAGAGTCTAGCCGAAAATGAGGTATACGTTGAAGGTTATGGTGGAGATATTCCTGTAGTACCAATCTCTGCACTAAAAGGTGATGGTATTCCTGAATTACTAGATATGATTATTCTAGTATCTGATCTAGCGGATATTAAAGCGGATGCTAATGCTAAGGCTGAAGGTGTGATTATCGAATCATATCGTGATAACAAGAAAGGTATTTCTGCAACTCTACTGATCAAGAATGGTACTATCAGAAAAGGAAGCTATGTTGTTGCAGAAAGCGCTATATCCCCTGTCCGTATTCTAGAAGACTATAGAGGTAAAGCAATTAATGAAGCTAGTTTCTCTAGTCCTGTTAAGATCATTGGTTTCAACGAAATTCCTAAAGTTGGTTCTAAATTCGTTATCTTTGACGACAAGAAGCAAGCTGAACAAGCTGCAAGTGGTTATGTTGAACCAGTAGTTGTAAAGAATGTACGAGGTAATGAGAATGACAATACTGTAGTTATACCAATCATCATCAAGGCTGATGTTATAGGTAGTCTAGAGGGTATCAAACATGAGCTCGCTAAGATTAAGAATGACAAGGTTAAGATAAAGATAGTATCTGAGAGTATTGGAGATATTAATGAAAATGATATTAAGGTTACTCAAGGTGATCCTAATATAATCATCCTCGCGTTTAATAGTAAGCCAGATGCTAAAACTTCAGCGTTAATTGAGAGATCTGTGGTTGCTATAAAATCATTTGATATCATATACAACCTAGTTGCGTACATTAAAGATGTTGTATTGTCTAAAGTTCCTAAAGAGTATATTGATGAGCCATCTGGTACTGCAAAGGTATTGGCTATATTTAGCAAGAACAAAGATAAGCAGATACTTGGAGGTAAGGTTCAGACTGGTAGTATCAAGGTTGGATCTGAGATAAAGATACTAAGACGTGATGCTGAGATTGGTAGAGGAAAGATTAAGGAGCTGCAACAGACAAAAATGAGAACTGATGAGGTTAATGAAGGATTCGAGTTTGGTTGTATGATCGAATCCAAGATAGAGATTGCACTAGGAGACAAGATACAAGGATTTATAACTATAGAAAAGAAATAATATGAGTGATAGAGATCAAAAACTTAAGGATGTTATCAGAGAAGCAGCTGCTCTCTTCCTTCAGCGTGAAGGTAACTATACTTCAATTCTAACTGTTACTGATGTATCTATATCTGATAGAGGTAATCAAGCTACTATCTTCTTTACTGTATTGCCAGAGAACAAAGAGAAGGGTGCATTAGACTTTGTTAAGAGAAAGAGAGCGGAGTTTAGAGAATTCTTCAAGAGTCGTGCAAGAATGAGAGCACTTCCCTTCTTCGATTTCGAAATTGATAGAGGAGAGAAGAATCGTCAAAAAATAGACGAAATATCAAGAAATGTTGTAGAATAGCTACATGGCGTAGTGGCGAAGTTGGTTAACGCTGCAGTTTGCAAAACTGCCATGCACCGGTTCGATCCCGGTCTACGCCTCAATTAGTTTTTACCTGCTTTAGCTCTCTCTTCTAATTCAGCTTTCTTTTCCGCAGCATCCATCTGAGATTTCACTGTCTCTATACCAGCCTTGTCTCTGCTGAGCTCTACTTGTAGTGCATTTAATTCCGCTTGATGTCTTCTAACCTCATCCTCAAGGTGTTTAATTTCAGTTTCCTTTCTCCTTATCTTATCCTCAACAGTATGCACTGCTGATTCAAACTTTCTTTTTTCTCCTTCTAATCTTGATTGTTCTGGATATGTATGTGTCATGTGTTTATATTATCGTATATCTATTATGATATCATACTTAAATGAAAGACATTGATACTATTGATCCACATATTCTATGGTACATGGTTGGCTATATAGCAACTGATGGCAGTTTGAGTATAGATGGTAGACATGTATCGATTACATCGAAAGACAGAGAACATCTTGAGAAGATCAAACGTGAGTTGGAGATAACATCAAAGATTATAATGAAATCTCGGGGAAATTCTGAAGAGAAAATATATTCCGTTTTACAGATTGGAGGCGTTAAGAGTTATAGATTCCTGAACTCTATTGGAATGCGCTCAAGGAAAACGTGGAATATGGGTAAATTAGACATTGACATGAGATACTTCAATGATTTTTTAAGAGGTGTAATAGATGGTGATGGGTGTGTATATTCTTGGAAACATAAGAGTAATAATCATACTCAATGGTCTCTTAGAATTTCAGGCGCGGCACCTAAGTTTATTAATTGGCTATTAATTTACACGGAAGAGTACTTCAGTGTAAAAGGAAAAATATATGTACAAAAATGTTCGAATAAGTCTGATATGTATATCATTAAATTTGGTAAATTGGCTACTCAAAAAATCATCTCACTAACCTATTACAAGGATAGTTTTTGTTTAGAAAGAAAATTGACAAAAGTTTTGGAATGTTTGCATGATAGTGCAAAAATGGTAAAGTATGGTGGGGTGATATGCTCGGGTGGCGAAACTGGTTATACGCAACAGACTTAAAATTTGTCGATCGCAAGATCATGTGGGTTCGACTCCCATCCCGAGCACAATTGCTAATTGTTTGAATTTCTGTTATATTTTTTAGTACCTTATATATGCGTCCATAGCTCAGTTGGTAGAGCAGATCCCTCTTAAGGATAAGGTCGTAGGTTCGATCCCTACTGGACGCACCCGTTTTAGTATATAATACGGATATGCCGGGGTGGCGAAATTGGCAGACGCACTTGCCTTAGGAGCAAGCGGGGTAACCCATGGAGGTTCAAGTCCTCTCTCCGGCACACTTGACTTTTTTCTTGCGTTGTGATATAAATATATTACGACAATACGGAAACTGAAAGGAATTTGACATGAACCATAGAACTGAGTTGCCCTACGTTACATTCGTAGGTAGTGTAATGAAGACTGAACAAGGTGAGTCGTTTGAGATTCTAGCCAAAACGATTCACTGCATTGAAAGAGCCGAGCAAGATGCTCGGTCTGCGAGATACGGATCAGCAGTTGCTGAACTGAATCAAGTTATTACGATCATTCAATTTATGGTTGAAGGAGATCCAACTGCCACTGCTTTTAAAAGGACAGTAAACGGTATCCATCAATTAGAGGGAGTTGGCGACGAAAATAAGATGAGGCTTGCAATTTTTCTAAACGCCTTCATGCACGTTGTCGCTGCAAGAGATTTGCTAAAGCTAGAATATGCAGAGGATGCAATCGGTCATATTGACATTTTCTGGAATGAGGCTCGACGAGTTTTGATCTAGTGAGCTCTCACCACCGGATTCAGCCAAGCGCTGGATCCGGTTTTTATATTTTAGGATAATATTTGTAACCTAATATTAGGAAAAGCGAAATATTTGCTAATTCTAAAAGAAAATAAAATTCTTTTGTGACAAACAAAAACCTACCACACAGCAAGTTTACTGTTTCGGTAGGTGTTATGCGGACTATTATTAATAGGACTTAAATTGATATGGGCTTTTTAAGCCGACAACGTTGTATCTGAATAGCTCTGACCGTCCTTTCTAACTCCGTAGCTAAAACTCTATCGGTCGGACGATCTGAACCAGTTATACGTTCATTCTCACTAACAGTCCATTCGGTTTTAGAATTTTTTTGATTTGCTGCTCCTTTCTTATAATTTATTGCTTTGGATTCGTTCCATTTTGAACGATTCTTGTTTCGCCACTTTTTATTATATAAATAGCGTTTAGTCACACAGACCTCCTTCTTTTTATACTATTACACAACATTTAAAATGCCGCAAATTAAATTTTACCGCTTAAAATAATATTACATATCCCAGCAAAAGTCTTCTTTTGTGACCCTACAGGGAGTCGAACCCTGCTTCCATCCTTGAGAAGGATGTGTCCTAGCCGATAGACGATAGGGCCATGAGGTATAAAATACCTCAAAATTTACTTCTTAGCAAGCCATTCTTTGTCTTGCCTTACCAATAACTTGGACGCATTCTCTTTGTCTTTTAATAATACCTTAGATATTCTCTCCATTCTCATTGATTGCGATCCTTTAATGAATACCACATCTCCTTCCCTAACTATACCTTCTAGATACTTAGCTGCTTCATTTGAGCTATCAAAATTAGCACACTCTACTGTTTGAGTACTTGCCATACACATCTGTTTTGCTCTAGGTCCAACTGTTACCAAAACATCACATGACTGCAATGCTTGTACTCCTGCTTTTCTATGCTCTTCTCCAGAGAAGTTACCCAATTCCATCATATCCCCTATCGCAGCAATTCTCTTGCCTGATACCTGGAGTGACGCTAATGAATTTAATCCTTCTTTAAGTGCATCTGGAGATGAGTTATAGCTATCATCGATTATAGTACTTCCATTTATACCCTCTAGTATATTCATTCTTCCTCTAGGGAATGAATATACATCGAATGAATCTACGATCTTAGATATTGGTACATTCAATTGTAGTCCAACTAATGCACCAGCAATTATTGGGTATACCTGTTGTACTCCCAGTACTCCCTTTATCTTCATCGGTATGCTATTACCTTTGTAGTTAAGTCTGAAACTTACTCCTTCTGGTATCTTGCTATCATTGTAGTATGCACCTACATTGGTACCTGTTACAGTAGCCATTTCAGTAACTCCGAATGTTACTATATTCTGTTTTACATCCTTAGAGAGGTTGGCTACCTTAGCGTCGTCAGCATACAGAACTAATGTACCTGAATCTTTAAGTGTCTTAATTAAGTATGACTTCTCTTTTACCACTTCCTCTGGTGACTTAAAGAATTCTACATGCACAGGAACATCACTAATCATATTCATTACTACAATATCAGTCTTTAACCATTTAGATATTGATTGTATATCTCCAGGATGATCAGCACCTACTTCAAGTACTAGATATTTAGGATAGCTAGACTTGAAAAATATTAATTCTAGTCCCTCTAGTATATTACTCATCCATACAAATGGATCACTCCAACCATTAGGACAACCAAGTATTGTAAGCGGTACTCCCAACTCACTATTAAAGCTCTTTTCGCTCTTCCTAACGCTGTATATCGATGATAGCGCAGTGTATATAGCATCTTTGGTAGATGTCTTACCTACTGATCCTGTAATAGCTATTACCGTAGGCTTATACTTCTCCAACACTAGTTTGGATTCGAATATTAATATTTTACTTATTGCATTTTTAATTATCTTTTTCATATCATCTATCTGGTGGGATTTCGTAGTAATTTATTAGTAATTTTGTAAGCTGAATGAATGGGTCTGTAAGGGTCTCTGAAGCGTATTCTGCACCCTTTGGATATACGTGATACAGGAAGACTATAAACTTCGGATCGTATGCTGGAAAGTATCCGAAGAATGAGTGCAGATACCTGTCAGTATAATACCCTTTAGCTTCTGGATTCGCAATTTGGGCAGTTCCGGTCTTAGCTGCAATACTGTAGTGTTCCATCTTGATTTGTCCCTTCTTAAGGGCTTTGTCGACCACTTCTACAAGCATTGCTGTTACATCATCTGTTGTCTCTTTCTTCAGCACTTGTATATCTACTGGTAACTCTGGCTCAAGTATCTCCCCATCGTTATACTCAATCTCTTTAACTATGTGTGGAGTAACTAGCATACCACCATTTGCAAGAGTTGATAGCGCTCTTATAGTCTGTATTGGGGTTAATGCTATTCCTTGTCCGTAGGATATCGTAGCTATCTCTACATCACGTCCTGTAACTAGGTTTTTAACCAAACCTTTCTGCTCATTTGGTTGATCTATACCTGTCTTTTCTCCGAATCCAAAACTCTGGAAGTATTCTGCAAAGTCCTTAAGTCCCATTATGAGTGATATATGTGCTACTCCCACATTTAGTGATTGGCTCAATACTTCTTGCATCGGTATTATCCCTCTTGCCTTACCATCATAGTTAGATATCTTTCTTCCGTTGAGTTCCAGAAATCCTGTATCATCATAAGTTGATTTTCTTGTAATTGCTCCAGAGTCTATACCTGCTGCCATGGTAAGTGGTTTGATAATTGAACCCATTTCGTATGAGCTTTCCACCAAGCTATTTGAGAACACCGATGCATCTTTGATTCCTGATAGGTTATTAGGATTGAAACTTGGTAATTCTGCCATAGCATATATCTCTCCAGTCTTTGGATCCATTATTATCCCCCCAATAGAGTCAGATTTCCATTTACTCTGTGTATCCCTAAGCGTCTTCTCTAGATAGCTTTCAACTGTTGGCTCTATTGTTGTTACGATATCTCCCTCAATCTTGTCATCACTAAACACAGTTTTACGTATGCCGGAGAATAGCTCAGCAAAGAAGTTAATATTAGACCCCGTAGCCTTTCTTGAAAGAATTTCTTCGTAATAGCTTTCAAGTCCATATCTACCCTCTAACTTGTCTTTACTATCCAGACCTAATATACCTATAGTATCAGACGCTAGGGTGTCTCCTGGATATATTCTCCAACTTTCCTTCTGAATACCAACCCCAGGTATTCGCAGTGCGTGTATAGATAGCCCAGTTGGCATATCCAACCTCCTTTGCACTTCCTGATATGATGTATCTACCTTACTAGCCTTGTCTAGAAACACCTCTCTGTCTAAATCGATATATTGTGACAAAGCGTTATACACCTGAACTGGATCCTTAATCAATTTAGGATTAATTGAGAGATTGTATCCATCTCTAACACTAGCAGCAGCAATCTTAATATTGTCTTTAGAAGTAAAGAATATTGACCCCCTATCAAAACTAGATGATATAGGTTTTACATACTGCCTATCAGCTCTTTCTGCATACTCATCCCCATTAACTATCTGTACAGAGAAAAGTTTAATGAATATTATAAGTGCACAAAAAAATACGCACCCTAGTAGTATACGTATTCTTAGTAGTAGATTAGAGTTCATTATGGTTAGCCATTGCTGTTAAAGATTTTTTTGATATGAATGAAGTTGCTACTGAATCTTTAAAACCTTTTGAATGTGCTAACTCAATGTTAATTGTATTCTTTACTGAAAAGTACTTAGCTTCTAGTTCACTTACCTTTGTTGAGAGCTCTCTACTCTCCTTAGCAACATCAGCTCTAGTTACAACATTAGCGATAGCGCTATGTAGAAGGTAGATATATGAGAATACTGAAACTACTATACCTATAACTAGTAGTGAGAGTATCTTTTCTCTGTATTTAAATATTCCGTTTATATTTTGTGCTATTGCTTGTGTCATATTTTTTCTAATATTCTAAGTTTTGCGCTTCTTGATCTTGGATTATCTTTTAATTCTTCTTCACTTGGTGTTATTGGTCTCTTTGTAATTATCTTTGCTTCTCCTGCATCTTCTCTCTCCTTATTAAAAATCTTTACTATTCTGTCTTCTAAACTATGGAATGAGATGACTGCGATTCTTCCTCCTTTATCGAGCTTCTCGAAGCCATTAGCTAGTCCTTGTTTTAAAGCATTCAATTCATCATTTACTGCAATTCGTAGCGCTTGGAAGGTTCTTGTAGCTGGATGTATTCGTCCTTTTCTGTAGAACATTGGTACAGATTGAGAGATGATTTCTACAAGTTCGAATGTCGTTTCAATAGCTTTCTTCTTCCTATAGTTAACTATTGCTCGAGCTATTCTTCTTGAGTACTTCTCTTCTCCGTATCCATATATAACATCTGCTATATTCTCCTCTTCCCAAGTGTTTACAATTGAGTAGGCTGTGATGTCTTCAGGTTTAGGATCTTTTCTAAATGTCATAAGTAGTGGCTCATCATTCTTGAATGTGAATCCTCTACCAGATGTCTCGAATTGATCAGATGATAACCCTATATCAAGCATAATGCGATTTACTTTTGAAATATTTAGTTCATCTAGAACTAAATCTAAATCCCTATAGCTTGATTCCTTTAGAATTACATCCTTGTATTCTGAAAGTCTCTTTCTTGATCTATCTAGAGCTTCTGTATCTCTATCAAGACCTATAACTTTCAGATTTCCATTAGTAGTTTGTAATGCATATTCTGCATGTCCACCACTACCTAGCGTTCCATCAAGATATATATCACCTTGATGTACATCTAAACCCTCTATTGATTCCTTTAAAAGAACTGTCTTATGTATTAGTCCGTTTACCATATGTTTAAAGAATTCCTACTGAACCCAGCTTCTCAGCTAAAGCATCGGTTTTCTTTTCAACTGTTGTACGGTATGAAGACCATACTTTCTCATCCCATATTTCAACTCTGTTTAGTACTCCGATTATTGCCACTTTACTGGTAATACCGGCATGCTCACAAAGATGAACTGGTATCAAAATGCGTCCTATCGAATCAACCTCCACTTCAGTCGCTCGACCGAAAATGATACGGTTGAAATTTCGATTATCAGCTTGCAATACTGATGAAGAATCTGGTCTTGATAGTCTCTCCGCGAATTCCTTCCATCCTTTCAAAGTAAAAACGAAAAGACAGCTATCTATCCCGGGAGCGATAACAACATTGTTCCCCATCTCCTTTCTAAACTTAGAAGGAAGAGAAACTCTGCTCTTATCATCTATCGTGTGCAGGTGTTCTCCGATCAGCATAATGTTTGTGGAATGAAATTTCCTACTTCATCCCACTTGTATACCATTTTATCCCACTCTATATAACTTTGCAAACAAAAATGCCCACAATTATGTGGACAACTTTGTATTTATGAACTTACAGACTCTGTAAACCTATTTCTTCGGCCTCATGAGTGGGAACATCTGTAACTCTCTAGCAGGCTTGTCGGCCAAGAATGCAAACAATCTCTCTCCGAATCCGAATCCACAAGTAGGTGGCATACCGTATTCAAGCATCTCTACGAACTCATGATCTGCCATCATAGCTTCGCTATCTCCAGAATCAATCAACTTCTGTTGTGCATTGAATCTCTCTAATTGATCTATTGGATCATTCAACTCTGAATACCCTCTTCCAAGTTCACTACCAGCAATGATAGGTTGGAACATCTGTACGTTATCTGTATTTGTAATACCCTTAGCAAGTGGAGCTACTAACTTTGGGTGATTTACTAGGAATGCAGGACCTGCGATATTCTTTCTGCAATATTTCCATAGACTATCGGTTAGTCTCTCTTTGTTCTTTCCATCAAACTCCACCTTAAGATCCTTAAGCTTCTTCTCCATCTCCTTCTCTGTAGCAGTTAGTATATCTATTCCCGTCTGCTTCTTTATCTCCCCCACATAGTCAATCTCTGCCCATTCATCTGCCATATCGAAGCTATGCCCACGAGTTGTAAACTTTGTAGTCCCAAATACTTCATTAGCAATCTTAATATACATCTCTCTTACTAATTCCATTCCGTCCTTGTAGTCAGCGAAAGACCAATAGAATTCCATATTAGTAAACTCTTGTAGATGGTCAGGACTTGATCCTTCATTTCTGTATACTCTTCCGATTTCGAAAGTCTTAGGGAAACCTGCAGACATTAGTCTCTTCTGCCACAGCTCTCCTACAGATATACGTAGATATACATCTAGATCATAGTCATTATGATGAGTCTTGAATGGTGTAGCTTCAGCACCTCCAGTTGTTAGCTCTAGAGTCGGCGTCTCTACCTCCAAGAATCCTTTGTCCTTCAAGAATGATCTTGTAACTTCCCAGAACTTACTCTTCTTTAGGAACAGGTCATAGAGTTCTTCATTCATCAGCATATCGAGATATCTCTTTCTATATCTCTCATCATCATCCTTTATCCCATGCCATTTTTCTGGAAGTGGTAATAGCGTCTTTGTGGCTATTGTCCAAGACTTAATTAGTAGGCTTTGCTCTCCTCTCTGAGTAGTGAAGAATGTACCAGTTACTGAAATGAAGTCTCCGATATCTACAGCATCAGTAAATAGCTGAAATATTGCTTGATCTATTTCATCTTTCTTTAGTACTGCCTGAAACTTACCCTTTCCATCGTAAAGTACTACAAAGAGTATCGCTCCTTGTCCTCTAATTGCCATTATACGTCCAGCTAGAGATACTTCTTTGTTCTCTTTTACATATTCATCAAAACTCTTTTTTGCATCAGCTAGACAGAATGTACGTGGAACTTTAGCTGGAAATGGATTCATTCCTGCCTTCTTTAATAGTTCAAGTTTTGCAAGTCTTGTAGATCTTATTTCTTCAAGTGATGCCATTTATTTAAATTAGACTGATAACAATGTATATACTGCTTTTCCGTTTGGTGTGTTTACACTTACCTTCTCTCCTTTCTTCTTTCCAAGAAGTGCTGAGCCTAGAGGTGATAGGTTTGAGACCTTACCTTGTGCCATATCAGCTTCTTCTGAACCTACAATCTTGTATTCCTTTGCTTCCTTGTCTCCCTCTTTCTGTACTTTTACAGTAGATCCAATACTTACTGTTCCAGCTACGATAGTTGAATCAAGTACTGACGCTGTCTTAAGTAGATTTTCAATATGATTAATTCTGTCTTCTACCTCTGCCTGTATCTGTCTTGCATCATGGTATTCTGCGTTCTCTGAAAGGTCTCCTAGCTTCTTAGCATACTCTAGACTCTCAGCTACCTGCTTTCTTTTTTCTGTCTTAAGGAAGTCTAATTCCTTCTTGAATTCCTGCATTTTCTCACTTGTAAGATATTGTTTTTCTGCACTCATGTTATTAGTTATTTAAATTGTTAGAGCTATATAATACCCTATTTTGCCTTAAAAGTGAAGGCGCCATGTTTTTTCATGACGCCCTCACTTTAAGTATCACTGCTTCCTCTATTTATATGTCTTCAAGTGGTATTAGAGTAGCTTTGACAGATAATTTGCTATGGGTTAAATTTTAATTAGTGAAACTACTAAAAATAACTGGAGTAGTGATGATATTCATCGCTCTCCTGATATGGACGGTATTTATCTGGGTATTGAGTATGCTATCTTACCCGTTCACACGAGACCATCGCTCTAAGGAGTAGATGGTTTTTTAAAATTACTTAAAGTACTCTGGAGTATTTACACTCATCCAGTCCAATATCTCTCTCATAGCTGCTCCAGCACCTATTAGATTATGTACTGAACCACTTTCCATAAGGATTGCGAATGAATATCTAGGGTTCTTGTATGGGAAGTACCCTGTCATCCATGAGTTAACCTTCTCCTTAGTAACTCCAAGCTCAGCTGTACCTGATTTACTTGCAACCTCTACATATGGGACCTTAAGTGATACTCCAGTACCACTTAATACACTCATTCTCATACCTTCTTTAACGACAGTAAAGTGTTCTTTCGGTATATCAACATTTCTTACTACCTTACCAACTTGATCCTTAACAATTGTTAAGTCACGTAACAATCCATCATTGACTACTGCCGATACCGCTCTTACAGCTTGTACTAGTGATACCTGAAATCCATATTGTCCGATCGAAGTATGGTAAGTATTACCGAGATTCCACGCCTCTCCATTGAAGTTTAATTTCTTCCACTCTGGATTAGGTACTGTACCACTCTTTCCTGAGAAGAATGAATCCTCTATCTTCTCACCAAATCCGAACAATCTCATATACTTGTTAATCCTCTCTATACCCAAACCGTCCAATTCCTTGAACCCTCCTCCAACTTCATAGAAGTACACATCTGATGATACTGCTATGGCTCGTCTCATATCCACAAGTCCATGTGCCTTCCAGTCCTTAAACACAGTTTTAAGTTCTGGGTAGTATTGATTAGGAACAGTAATTGATCCAGTACTTAATATTTGTGTCGTAGGACTAATTATATCCTCGTTTAGAGCAGCGAGAGACATGTATGTTTTAAGTATAGAGCCTGGTACATACAACCCATCCACAACCCTATTCAAAAAAGGCTTATCTTTGCTTGTTAGGTATGACCTAATTTTAGCGGTATCACTCTTGGATGACATTACCTCTGAATCATATTCTGGATAGCTCGTAAGAGCTATCACTTCACCAGTTAGGGAATCTGTCATTATTCCAGCTCCTCCAGCAAAACCTACTTTTTCTGCCACGTGCTTAATGGCTCTATACATCTCGGACTGTACTCTTGAATCGATTGATAGGTAAATACTTTCTCCTTCTTTTGGTGGTTCCATAACATTAGATGATTGCACTTTATTAAGTGCATTAACCTCAACCAACTTAACACCATTCACTCCATGTAATTCATCATTAAAGTATTTCTCTATACCATCCATACCGATAAAATCTTCATTGTAATAGAAGCCAGCACTATCCTTTGATGGATACTGAACATATCCAACCACATGCGATAGGCCTTCGACTGGTTTATACTTTCTATTGAATATATCTGGATCATCACTAGGTTCGTTCCAGGCTAATTCAACTCCGTTTCTATCGTATATAACTCCTCTAACGGCGAATATGGGGTTGTGTCTCAATCTGTTGTTCTCACTCTTCTGCGCATAGAATTCCCCATTACTTATCTGTAGTGACCATATCCTACTAATAAATGTGATTACTATTAATACAAATATCAAAAATATTAGTGTGAGACTAAGTTTTGAAATTGGTTTCTCTAATCTTCCCTCAAACTGCTGACTATCAAACTTAGATGAATTATGTGAGTCGAAGAAGATCTCATCAGGATCTATTTCTGTATTTCTTCTTTTATTTTTTCTAAATCTTATCATCATAAGCAATCAAATATTTTCTAAGCAAGTATGCTAATACGAATAGTATTATACTTGAAATACTGAATATATATCTAATGTTATTAAATTCTGGTATTGATAGTCCGTACAGTGCATCATATATTACTCCCCAAGCTAATATTTCGTAATATAGAGGGTAGTAAAAGAGAAAAGCCATAGCCAATATCCATGTTAGCCACCAGTATCCATAGACTATAGATACAATCATTAATATAGCTGAAAATATTCTCATGTTATTTCTTGTATATAAATACAAACTTCTGTTCGTATATATTAACTGGTTGAGAGAACAGTATTGTTGAGAATGCTCTGGCTGGGTCTGTCTTAATATTTCGAACAATACCGAAAACTGTAGTTCCAAAGTCTGGTACAGTTACGATATCACCTTCTGCTATCTTTATATCCTTAGGTAGGATAACCTCAAATGCTCCTCCTCCTTGTCCCAGTGCACTAGCTTGTATATCTTTTTTACCAATTAGTACATCAAACTTCTCTCCGTAAGAAGAATATAGTTTTACTTTTGCAAAGTTGCTATTTATCTCAACAACTTCGCCAAGTAATACACTACCTATAGCATATACCCTATCACCTGGTTTGACTCCAGTATCCTTACCAATGTCGATAATATAGCTATCATATACAGTGAATGGTGGCTTCTTAACAATATAGTACATATGCGGAGCACTTGTTGATGCATTTGCCTTTAGTACTGATTTTAATTCGATATTCTCGCTCTGTAGCTCTTTGATTATAGAGTTCTGAAGTTCTATTGATATATTTACCTTATCTGTATTTCTCCAGAATGGACTAATTAATGTTGTAAATATTGAACTAAATAGGTTGGGTAATATTAGATATATTAAAATTAATATAGCTGAAAATATTCCAACTATTTTAAGTGGTACTGGGAATGAATTTCTTCTAACATTACTTCTGTGTTCGTAACTCATCTTCGTTTTGTATTAATACATCTTTATACTTATCTAGATCCTCTAGAACTATACCTGTTCCTCTTGCTATTGCAGTTAGTGGGTCCTCGGATATATATACTGGTAGCTTAAGTGAGCTTGATAGCAGAGCATCTAGACCCTTAATCAAAGCTCCACCTCCAACTAAGTGTATTCCCCTGTTCATCACATCTGACAATATCTCTGGAGGTGTTGTTTCTAGTACTTCCTTAGCAGATTCAACTAGAGCCTCTATTGATGTTCCGATCGCTTCTCTAATATCTGAATCAGTTATAACTACTTCTCTTGGTAATCCAGTTATGAGATCTCTACCTCTTACTGTAGTCTCCATTGATTCTTTAGAGATGACATTTCCTACAGTAATCTTTATATGCTCTGCTGTCTTTTCGCCAATTAGGATCTTAAACTCATTTCTAATATATGAGATTATATCGTTATTAAGTCTATCTCCAGCTATCTTTAAGTTCTTTGATCTAACTATTCCACCCAGTGATATTATGGCAATATCTGTTGTTCCTCCACCAATATCAATTATCATACTTCCTACAGGCTCGTGTATTGGTAATCTAATACCTATAGCTCCAGCCATTGGTTCTTCGATTATATATACCTCTCTTGCACCAGCATTCCTTGTTGCATCTTTAACAGCTCTAACCTCTACGTTTGTAACTCCAGACGGTACTCCAACAACAACTCTAGGACCTAGTATTTTCTTAGAGTATAGCTCTGCTTTCTTAACTAGATATGAGATCATTTCTTCTGTAACTTCGAAATCGGATATAACTCCATCAACAAGTGGTCTTACAGCAATGATATGAGGTGGGGTTCTACCAAGCATGTCTTTTGCTTCTTTACCCACAGCAACCACTCTTCCTGTTTTTTGATTCACAGCAACAACAGATGGTTCGGATACCACTATTCCATGACCCTTTAGATATACGAGTGTATTAGCTGTACCTAAATCAATTCCTATATCATTGGATAAGTATGTGTATATTTTTTCTTTAAACTCTTTCATTTTTAATCATTTCAACAACTCCAGTCTTTCTGTCTTTAACTTCTACTGAATCATTTTCTAAGGTCTTTGCACTTATCACAATCCTCTTTGGTATTCCGATTAGATCACTGTCTGCAAACTTCTCTCCTGGTCTTGCGTCCCTATCATCATAAAGAACTTCTTCACCTCTTGCTTTGAGCCTGTCATACAGCTTATCAGCTTCTACCTTAACCTTTCCCTCTTTGTCCTCAATTGAGATTAAATGTATTTGATATGGAGCAACTTCTTTAGGCCATACTAGTCCGTTTTCGTCCGACAATACTTCGGCTATTGTACCCATAAGTCTTCCGGGTCCGATTCCATAACTTCCCATTATCACTGGCTTCTTCTCTCCTTTTTCATCTATGTATGATAGGTCTAGAGCATCTGAGAATCTAGTTCCTAGAGAGAATATATTACCTACTTCTACTGCTTTTCTTTCTACTAGATCTGACTTTTGTATTTCAAGGTTACTTAATGTCTCATCATTTAATACTTCCTTGTTTACAGCTATCTTTTTCTTCTCATCTATAAATATTGTATCCTCTCCTGCTTCTGTTAGAGTTTGGAATTCATGTGAGTACTTAGAGAAACTTCCTCCACTAGCAAATGTTGTATATGTAATATCTCCTAAACCTACTTTCTTAAATATATTTACATATGCTTGTTTAGCCCTCTCATAGAATTCATTATGTTCCTTCTCGTCCTTAGAGAATGAGTACAGGTCTTTCATTACGAACTCTCTGCATCTCATTATCCCACTCTTTGCTCTAGTCTCATTTCTAAACTTTGTCTGGAATTGATATGCATATACTGGTAAATCTCTATATGATCTTACGTAGTCTGTCATTAGATTAGTTATAGGTTCTTCATGTGTTGTTGCTAGACCTAGTTCTGTATCATTCTTAAGCTTAGTCTTAAACCATATATCCAATACCTGATCAGACCATCTATCAGTCTTCTCCCAAACACTCTTTTCTTGCAGAGTTGTAAGTGACAACTCTTGTCCTCCAATGCTATTCATCTCTTCTCTAATGATGTTTGATATTTTCTGTATTGTACGTAGACCAAGTGGTAGGTATGAATATACCCCTGCCATCTCCTTATGTATGTATCCTGCTCGTATTAGAAGCTGTGCATTCTTTGATACCTCATCCTTTGGAGCGTCCTTGCGTGTTTTTGTAAAAAGTAGTGATTGGCGCATAAAAATATTAGATAATTACAATACAATAATACATTATACAAATATATTTCATAGAATTGACTTAGTATATTTAGCGTGGTAGTTTAAAAATGGCAATACAACAAACGTTCTTTGGAGGATATATGGCAGACAAGAATAACTACATCATGATGTTGGCGAATACTTTGATACGTGAATTGAAGATAGCCAGAAACAGAGTTGCTGTTCAGGAGAATATGGACAATATAGCGGCAAAAATCGGGACATATTCTCCTGAAACAAGAGGGAAAATTATTAGCCATGCACTTGCATGGGGACATACAGACGAGACAACGACTCCCCCAAAAAAAACGTCACCTTACGACGTTCCGCCGAACGATCTGGTAAGTGTGTGGGGCAAAGATGGTAACTACGTGCTCAATATGTATGCCACCAGGACAGTTATGGCGGCAATGATCGATTTGGTTGAAGCTGAAAAGTGAAGTGTGTGTGAACAAACCTTGCGCCCGCAAGGTTTTCTTTTGGGAAATAGCTAAGCCCCACCGAAGTGGGGCCTATAGTATCCTTTGGATACACTTCAATTCAAGAAAGTGAGTCGTTCATCATCAGTGCAGATCCACATCCTATAGGCATCATAATCGAAGCCGTGGGAATCTGGATCCTCGTTGTGCAAGGGTTTTCTGAATGGCTCGTCTGACCAAACACAGATCATATTGGTCGCTTCGTCCCTCAGGTAGACGAATCCTGATAAGGTTCTCGTTCTCTTTCTGCTCGTTATTCTAACCCGAACAGTGCGGCTTCCTGTGGTAGTCATAGTTATTCCTCTCTCTACTTAGTACTTCATGCACTAAGTTATCTAAGTAAATATAACCACACAAAAGTAATTAGTACAACTACTTCACAAACAAATGAATAATATCTCTATATGTCACAACCAGCATTAATCCAATTAGTATTACAAACCCTATAGCATTCATTGTATTAGCAACTGCTGGATTAATAGGTCTACGTATTATAGCTTCTATGATTACAAACAATATTCTTCCTCCATCTAGTGCTGGGAATGGTATTAGGTTTAGTACTCCTAGATTAATTGATATTATTGCTGTGAACATTATTAAATATGCAAATCCTAGTTTTGCTGCATCTCCAACCATACCTGCAATACCTACTGGTCCTGTTACCGCTGAGAGTGTTGATGTTCCTTTGAATACTCCGACTATTAGATGGTATAGTCCAACGAATGTTTCTACGATGTTATGTAGAGTAAATCTTAGACTCTCTACTATTGATTTAAAGAATGGTAGTTTAAGTGTTCCTACATTATCCATCGCTATCCCTATAGCAAACTTACCTTCTACAATTCCTTCTTCTGCAACTATATTTGCTGTCTTCTCTACACCTGCTCGTATATATGTTATATCTACTCCATTTGTCTTACTGTCATTTATAGCTTTCTGTATATCCTCTGTACTACTTGCAACTAGTGTATCTCCAGCCTTAAGTCCTGCTTTGTCTGCAGGGGAACCGATATTTACAAAACTTACTAGTATATGCTGATCGACCATTCTGTCTCTGTACTCTGGATAGCTATCTACTGATGCTGGTACTCCATTTGAGAATGCTATGGTAATGAGAAACCAAGCGAATACAAAGTTGAAGAATATTCCTGCAAACAATACAGCTATCTGTTGTATCTTAGTTTTGTATATGAAGCTTCTCTGCTTGTCTGGACCATTCATTGAATCGTCATCAGGATTTTCTCCAAATATTTTTACGTATCCTCCAAATGGAATTAGATTAAGTGAGTATGTTGTCTCACCTACTTTCTTTGAGAATATCTTTGGACCAAAACCTAGTGCAAAGGCATCTACACGTATGCCATTTATTCGTGCTGCAATGAAATGTCCTAGTTCATGGACAAATATTAATATTGCAAGGACAAGTAGGAAGATAATGACGGTCATATTACTGTGTTATTTCTTTTTCTTTCTTCACAAACTGTTCATCTAGCTTCTTGTTAGTATCATCAACAAGTTTCTGTATTTCCTTCTCATGTCTAAACATTTCATCTTCTCCTATTCCTCCAGCCTTAACCTTAGCCTTTAGATCCTTCATAGCATCATCTCTATGCATACGAATCTGCTTCTTTCCTTCCTCTAGTTTCTCTTTAGCAATTTTTACAATACTTACTCTTGTCTCTGATGTTAGTTCAGGAAAATTAACTCTAAGCCCCTTATCGTCAACAGATACTGAGACTCCTAGATTAGCGATAGTTAGAGCTTTCTCTATCTCTTTAGATACAGTTGTATCCCAAGGAGTGATGCGTAGTGATCTACTCCCTTCTATTGTAATTGAACCTATCTGACTTATAGGTGTAAGTGCACCGTAGGACTCTACTTTAACTCCATCAAGTAGCACTGGATTAGCTTGTCCTGTTCGTATTCCTGAAAATTCCTTCTTTACCCATTCCTCTGTACCTAGTAATGATTTTTTAAATTTTGTTAAATCGTATGCCATAATGTTGGTAGTATATCATAGTAAGTGAAGATATAAAAAGGCCGAGCTTTACGCTCGGCCTTTAACCCAAGATAGACAGAAACAATCCTCCTGTTTGACTTCTTTTGTTTTGAGGTTATCTAGACGTCCAGAATGTCCAAATTTAAAATACCACGGACATACAAAATTTGCAAAAATAAAACCGTGATGCATGCACATCACGGTCGGTTGGTTAAAACGCGTTCACTTTTCCGACGTTAAAACCTGTCAGAATCAAGCCTCCTTTTCATCAGCTTAAGCGACGTAGCCGCCTCCACCAATGACATGTACTGCAAGATACACTGGTAATACCATACAACACTTATACACTTAACGCAACAAATTCAAGTAATTGTTTTACTGATGGTGATCTGTCATTTATATAGTCCCTTGCGGTAAGTATCGCCTTTATACCCTCTGCATTCTTCTCTAGTCCTCTACTGTACAGTACTGACTCTAATGAGTTTAGAAAATCAACTACTTCTCCTTTACTAATCTTCTCATCACTTAGATCCTTAGCTAGTTCATCTACGTATGTAACCTTATCCTTCTTTGAGAGTTTAAGGAATTTCTCTGCTTCACTTAATTGAATGCTGTCACTACTATCAGTCTCAACTATCTGTAGTCTTGATACTAGAGTTGGTAATAGCGTAGAGATACTTGGCATTACCAAGAAGAAGTGTGTATCTGCGTTTGGTTCTTCAAATACCTTAAGTAATGCATTCTGTGCCTCATTTGTTATGTTTGTTGTCTCAATTATATATATTCTCTTACCAGCACTAGCAAAGCTCTTTGAGCTATGCTTCTCCTTTATCATCCTACTGTGATCTATACCGAGTACGTCAAACTTCTCGTGATATACATCAGGGTTTTGTTCGTGATTGATATGAAATTTTTCTTTTAGGTATTCCTTTAAATGTTTTACTGAGTCATTAAATGCGTGTATGAAGTATGCATGATGATCTAGAGCTTTTAGGTATTCAAATGGGTTCATGAGTACATTGTACACCAAAAGAAAATGCGGGTCAGCATACTATTGACAATATGTCGTATTAGTAGTAGTATGTTATAAGTTCAAACCTGATCTTACTATGAGCAAAAATCAAAAACCTAGCGCCTATAGAAGGGCGTTGTGGCAAAAGAGTGGAGCCATTCAAACGGTCGTCACCTTTGGTAAGCTGACGATTACATTCAACAATGCACAACAGCTGGAAGTTGTGACGCATAATCCCCCAGGCTCCTTCTTTATGGACATCTGGGTATCGAGCATAACGGCCCGCGAACAAATTGGCATTCAACTCAAAAAAGCAGGGTATCAATTGGGTAATCCGGTTGACCGAAGAAATTCGCTCGAATACTACTGCACACTTCCAAAAAAAGCAGAGTGTCATTCTTGTGGTAATCTGAACAAGACGTTCGGTATTCAAAGCTACACAAACAAGTGCCAAGGCTGTGGAAAACCGACGAAGGATCACAATCGGCCAGTTTATGTTTGTGGAGACGGGTCCTTGATTGATGATCACTTCATCACAAGCAAACCCTTAGACCTTCCTCAACCATTGGGTGTCCTTGTGGTATTGATGCAGTAATCTCCCGCCTTTCACGAAAACTCGCGAGGCGGGTTTTCTTTTATCTCTTACTTATAATACTCTTCTTGTAGTTATCAAGGTGATTTAGTGCTATACCTGTTCCCTTCACTACACAATATAGTGCTTCATCGGCTAATTTAGCCTTAACTCCAATTCTTCTAAATACTAACTCTGGTAGATTACGTAGCATTGATGATCCTCCTGTCATTATTATCCCCTGATCTATAATATCTGCTGATAGCTCTGGTGGTGTTTCTTGTAGTACATCCTTAATTGCCTTTATCATATCTCTCAGTTCTTTGTTGATAGCTTTCACTACTTCATTTGTCTTTACTTCAATTGATCTTGGTAATCCTGAGATGAAGTCTCTTCCACGCACTTGCATTACTAACTCTTCTTCAAGTGGTATTGCTGATCCAATATTTATCTTTATATCCTCTGCTGTCTTGTCACCTATAGCTAGGTTGAATGTTTTCTTAATGTAATCTGCAATTGCTGCATCAATTCTATTCCCTGCACACTTAACAGAACTTGATGCCACTATTCCCCCCAAAGAAATCACAGCAACATCTGTTGTTCCTCCTCCAATATCAACTATCATATGTCCTCTTGCTTCTTGTATTGGTATACCTGCTCCAATTGCTGCTAGTATTGGCTCCTTAACTACGAATGCACTACGAGCTCCTGCTCTAATTGTTGCCTCAATAACTGCTCTTCTTTCAGTTGAAGTAATACCTGCTGGTACTGATACCATAACCTCTGGTTTAAATATATTCCATTTACCTAGTGCTTTGTTAATGAAGTATCTAAGCATAGCTTCAGTAACTCTGTAATCAGCTATAACTCCATCTCTCATTGGTCGGTACGCAATTATGTTATCTGGTGTTCTACCTATCATCTCTTTAGCTTCAAAACCTACTGCCAATACCTTTCTATCTTGTTCTGATACCGCAACTACTGAAGGTTCGTTTAGAACAATACCTTTACCAGGCATGAATACAAGAGTATTCGCTGTTCCTAAATCTATTCCTAATTTCTGAGAAAAGAAGTTCATATATGTATGTGGAATATATCATAAAAATGGAGTGGAATACAGTATTTTTACACATTGCATTCAATATAGCGTATATGCTATATTATATACATAACATTAAATATATGAAAAAAGACAATCCGCTTGCAAACATAGGTAAGATGATAACTGAGCTTAGAGAAGGTGCTAACATGACACAGAGTGATTTGGCCGAGAAGATTGGCTCTACTCAAAGTGTTGTTGCTCGAATCGAGAAGGGTGAACAGAACCTAAGTACAGAGACTTTAGCTAAATTAAGTAAGGCACTCAATCATGAGATCATCTCTCTTGCTCCAAAAGGTAAGATTAATTTTCGTATACAAGGAGGACATAAGTTAAGTGGAAATATTAAGGTTAGAACTTCTAAGAATGGTACTTTAGGTATTATGAGTGCTTCCCTACTTAACAAAGGTGTGACTAGGATAAAGAATGCACCGAAGATTGAGGAGGTGTATAGAATTAGTGAAGTTCTTGAGAGTATTGGAGTTAAAGTTGAATGGGATAACAATGATTTAATAATTACACCACCTAAGAAAATTAATATTGAAAAGATTGATAGAGATATTGCTGCAAAGACTCGTGCTGCAACAATGCTTGTTGGACCATTGATACATGAATTCAAATCATTTGAGATTCCTCAATCTGGAGGATGTAGACTTGGTACTAGAACAATTAAGCCATATTTCTATGCTCTAGAGAATCTCGGAGTAAAGATTGAGACTACATCAGATGCATACAAGATTACAAACAAAGGTTTACATGCAAATGATATTGTTCTATACGAAGCTGGAGATACTGTTACTGAAACTATATTGATGGCTGTTGCTCGTATACCAGAAAAAACAGTTATTAAGTTTGCATCTGGTAACTACATGGTTCAAGATGTTTGTTTCTATCTAGAGAAACTTGGTGTAAAGATCGAGGGTATTGGTACATCAACTCTAACTGTATATGGTAAGCAAGATATTGATATGGATGTTGAATATTCTGTTGGTGAGGACCCCATAGAAGCTATGTCTCTCATAGCTACTGCAATAGTTACAAACTCTAGTATTACTATCGAGCGTTGCCCTATCGATTTCCTTGAGCTAGAGCTATTGAAATTAGAGAAAATGGGATTTAAGTATGATATTAAGAAGAGATACAAGGGAGAGAATGGAAAAGTTAATCTAGTGGATATTAAGACTCATTCTGGAGAACTAACTGCTCTTGAGGAGAAGATACACTCTCAACCATATCCAGGAATCAATATGGATAACCTGCCATTCTTTGCTGTTATCGGTGCTGTAGCAAAGGGACAGACATTTGTACATGATTGGACATTTGAGGAGAGAGCAATCTATTACAAGGAACTTGATAACTTGGGTACAGATACCATATTAGCCGATCCACATAGATTCTATATAACTGGTCCAACACAGTGGAAGAAGTCTGCTGACTTAGTATGTCCTCCTGCCCTAAGACCTTCTGTAATTATTATGATTGCAATGATGGCATGTCCTGGTGTATCTATACTTAGAAATGTATATAACATTAATAGAGGATATGAGGATCTGGCTGAGAGATTGAATTCTATTGGAGCTAAGATAGAGACGTTTAGGGATTTATAAAAGAATCATATATAATATATCTGTATCAATACGAAAAAGGATCCGAACGGAGAAATACCTAAGGAGCCTTTTTCATTTAAGAAATTCAATTACTCAACAAAACATATTCTAGTGTCAACCTCCATTTCTGCTATACTTTACTCATGTACATAATCGAGATTATCCCCATAGCACGTGGTATAGGCTCAGATACCCTCTCATATTTCTCTAATAAAGAAATAGCTATTGGAACTATCGTCGATGTACCTATCAGGAAGAAGATGGTTCATGGAATAGTTATTTCCATTAAGAATGCTCATGAGATGAAGGGAGAGATTAAGAGTGCGGATTTCTCTCTAAAGAAGATTGATAAGATAAAGAGTACTAACTTCTTTACAAAGGAGTTCATCGAGACCGTATCCAAAGTCTCCACATACTATTCAACTAGCGTTGGATCTGTATTAAACATTCTTGTTCCTAAATACATACTAGAGAATATTGGTAAGTTAAAATCTCAGACTGAGATTGTTAAGAGTATTAGTACTAAAGTCGGTATTTCAGAGAAGTATGTAATACAAGACGATGTAGCTGAGAGATATAGCGCGTGGAAGAGTATGATTAGACAGGAGTTTGCTCGAAAGAAATCCATAATATACATACTCCCTACTGTAGAGGACGCTGACTATGCTTTTAGTGCTCTGGAGAAAGGTATAGAAGATTATGCATTTAAGCTTCATGGTTCTCTAACTACAAAAGAGATTGTAAGTACTTGGAACAAGATTCTTAAGGAAGAGCATCCTGTTGTAATTGTTATGACTGGTGGTTTCCTATCCATCGCAAGAAGTGATGTTGATACAATAATCATAGAATCAGAGAGTAGTAGATCCTACAAGATACCTAGACGACCATACTTAGACATTAGACATGTATGTGAGATGTTTGGAGAACGAAGTGGAATGAAGATATATTTTGCAGATACGATACTTAGACTAGAAACTCTGTATAGAGAGAGTGAAGGTAAGATCATTCAATCATCTCCTTTTAAATACAGGTCGCTTAGTAGTGCAAAAGATCACTTAATCGATATGAAGCAGATTAAGAGTTATGGTACTGATTTTAAAATTGTATCTGATGAAGTATTAGAGTTGATACAGAGAACTAAGGATGAGAGTAAGAGGATGATAGTACTTACCTCTCGTCGTGGTATATCTGGTACGACGGTATGTGGTGACTGTCAGACTACAGTACTGTGTAATAGCTGTAGTACTCCAGTTGTATTACATAAGTCTGATAGTCAGTCTAAGGGAAAGAACTTCTTTATGTGTCATAGATGCGGAGAAAGAAGGAGTGCTGAGGAATACTGTAAGA
>JBIIIW010000020.1:0-8264 GCA_044234345.1 Minisyncoccia bacterium | reverse complement strand
TCGATCTGACATAACAGAATTATCATAGCATTTTTCTCCATTTTAAGTATAATCATCACATGTCTAAAAACACTGAAAACAAAAAGAAACCTAGTCGTTTTGGTCTAGTAAACTCTGTAGCTACAGTAATATTAATTCTGTTTGTAATAACAAATATCTTTAGTGTAATCTCAGAACAAGGAGCTGATACTAATAGCATAGCTATATCTGATCTAGTTAAGGATATAAATGGAGCAAAGATTACTGAAATAACAGTTAAGGGAGACAACATCATTGCACTATACTCCGACAAGACAACAAAGACAGCAAAGAAGGAGACAGATTCTGCAGTTACAGAAACATTTGCAAGATATGGTCTAACACCAGAGAAGCTAAATACACTAAAGATTAATATACAAGGTCCAAGTGGATTTGGATATTGGGTGGTTCAATTCGCTCCCTTCATCGTACCAATACTTTTCCTAATTCTCATAGTATGGTTCTTCACAAGACAAGTTAAGGGTTCAGGAATGCAAGCATTTTCTTTCGGACAATCTAAGGCACGTATAATCTTACCTGATGACACTAAGCAGAAAGTGACATTTAAGGATGTAGCTGGAGCGAAGGAAGCTAAGCAAGAACTTGCAGAGATTGTAGATTTCCTAAAGAACCCTAAGAAATTTCTAGAGATCGGAGCAGTTATACCAAAAGGTATACTACTTATGGGAGCACCGGGAACAGGAAAGACCCTACTCGCTCGTGCTGTAGCAGGAGAAGCCGGAGTAGCATTCTTCTCAATATCAGGTTCAGAATTCGTTGAGATGTTTGTGGGTGTTGGAGCTAGTCGTGTTCGTGACCTGTTTAAAATGGCCAAGCAAGCATCACCTGCAATCATATTCGTAGACGAGATAGATGCAGTTGGAAGAGCAAGAGGAACTGGAACTGGAGGAGGGAATGATGAGAGAGAACAAACTCTAAATCAAATACTAGTTGAGATGGATGGTTTTGAACCTAATGAAAAGGTTATCGTAATGGCAGCAACAAACAGACCAGATGTTCTAGATCCTGCTCTCCTTAGACCAGGAAGATTCGACAGAAGGGTAACTATAGATCTACCTGATAGGAATGACAGAGAAGAGATATTGAAGATACATTCAGTAAAGAAGCCTTTTGCAGAAGATGTTGCTCTTAATGTTATAGCTGAAAGAACACCAGGATTCTCTGGAGCCGACCTATACTCACTCATGAACGAAGGAGCAATACTTGCTGCAAGAGAGAATAGGTCTAAGGTTGCACAGTATGATCTAATCAGAGCAATCGAGAAGGTAATGCTTGGTCCTGAAAGAAAGAGTCATATACTCTCAAAGAAAGAGAAGGAGATAACTGCATATCACGAAGCTGGACATGCTCTAGTATCATCTGTATTACCATTCGCAGATCCTGTACATAAGATATCTATAATATCTCGTGGTAGAGCAGCGGGATATACACTCCACTTACCACTTGATGACAGGAAGATGCAGAGCAAGAAGGAATTCTTGGATGACATAGCTGTATCTCTTGGGGGTTATGTTGTGGAGAAGATAATGTTTGATGATGTTACAACAGGACCATCTAATGATCTACAGGTATCTACATCACTAGCACGTGATATGGTTACAAAGTACGGTATGTCAGAAAAGATTGGAGTATTAGCTCTTGAAAGTTCTGGAGGAAGAGCATTGTTCGGTAAGGGGGTTGAAGAAAATGTATTTTCTGAAAAACTAAGTAGTGATGTTGATGGAGAAGTAGCTCGTATAATGGATGAGGCATACAAGAAAGCAGAGAATGTTGTAAAAACACATAAACCAGCACTCGATGCTATCGCAAGAAGACTAATTGAGGTAGAGAATATAGAGAGAGAAGAGTATGAGAGTATTATCGTAGCTCACGGTATACAGTTGAAGAAGAAGCTGGATATAGAGCATTCTGTTTAAGTGATTTGTATTGCTATACACGAACCATTGAATTATAATATTGGTATTATAATCTAATAGTTCGATAATATGGCAAGATACAAAGAAAAATCTGAAGCAATAAGGCTTCGCAAAATGGGATATAGCTATAGCCAGATAAAAGAGAAACTCAAGATAAGTAAAAGTACTTTGAGTGGCTGGCTTCAGTCGTACCCACTTACTGAAAAGAGAATACGAGAGTTGCGTGATAATAATCCTAAGAGAATTGAAAGGTATATTAATACCATGAAGCAAAAGAGAGAGGCTAAATTTAAACTTTCTTTTGATAAGGCGAGTAAGGATATAGGTACTCTATCGGAAAGGGAGCTATTTATTGCAGGATTTTTTCTATATTGGGCTGAAGGTGGTAAGACAAGAAGAAGTACTCTTGTTTTTACAAATACAGATCCCTCAATGCTTAGGGTGTATATAAGGTGGTTGAAGTTACTTGGGGTATCTATGAATCTCCTTAAGATTAAATTGAATATATACAAAGATATGAGTATTGAAAAGGAAATAAACTTTTGGAGTAATGAGCTTGGCGTAAAGAAAGGTAACTTCTACAAAACATCTATCAAAGATTCTAAGATGTCAGATCTAAGCTATAGTAACAACTTCGGTCATGGTACCTGCAATATAGTTCTCAATAATACCATTCTAGCTATGTATGTCTTGATGGGAATCAAATTTATTGGTAATGTAGTAGGTAGTAGGAAATAGGGTATATGCGCGCGTAGCTCAGTTGGTAGTAGCAGACGTCTTATACACGTCAGGTCGTAGGTTCGATCCCTACCGCGCGCACTAGTTGTTTGTTTGCAGTATTTCACTCCCAATGTGTAATATTCTTCTTTCTCTCTTTTAACTCCTTCCTAACCTGAGGATACATACTGATTTCAATATCAGTATCAACTATATTTCGTGCTTCAGCTCTAGCTGCTTCCACCATCTTTATATTCTGTAGTGCTTCCATGGCAATGTCAGACACACCCCATTGTTTACCTCCAGATAACTCTCCAGCACCACGAAACTTAAGATCATACTCCGCTAATTCAAAACCATTCTTTGCAGTCTTAAGTGCATTCAACCTATTAACCGTCTTGTCACTCTTTGTCTCAGCAAATACATAACAATATGCTTGGTTATTAGATCTAATAACTCTACCTCGCAATTGATGTAGTTGAGCAAGTCCGAATCTCTCCGCTCCCTCTATAATTATCACAGTCGCATTAGGTACATTAACTCCAACCTCAACAACTGACGTTGCACACAATATATCAATCTTATGAGATTTAAAATCAAGCATAACGCGATCCTTTTCAGCTGGCTTCATCTTGCTATGTAGTATACCTATCGTATATTCCTTAAAAACTTTTTCTTTAAGTCTCTTAGATTCTTCGATAACTGATTTAGCATTTATCGCCATCTCTTCGTCTGGGTCTGGTTCATCGATACGAGGGCAGATAACATATGCTTGTCTACCATTCTTTAATTCCTCTCTTACTTTTTCATAAATTGAATCTCTCTGATCTGGAGTAATTATCTCAGTTACAATCGGCTTTCTTCCATGTGGCATTTGATCAAGAAGAGTTAGATCTAGATCTCCATATATAGTTAGTGCTAGAGTACGTGGTATTGGAGTTGCTGTCATTGATAGCAGGTGAGGCGCTCTCATCTTACCCTCTATATCCTTCTGTACTAGAGATGCTCTCTGCTTCAGTCCAAATCTATGTTGCTCGTCAATTATCACATATGCTAAGTTCTTGAACTTAACAGTTTTCTGAATGAGTGCATGAGTACCAATTAGTATCGGTATCTCACCATTTGATACCCATTTAAGAAGTTGAGTTCTAGATATATCTGTCCAACCTTTAGGATTAATCTTTGATGGGAACTTCCTACACCCACTTCCAGTGATGAGACCAACCTGAATACCAAGATATGAGAAGTATTGTATGAATGATTCAAAGTGTTGTGTGGCTAATATTTCAGTAGGGCACATGTATGCAACTTGCAGATTACCAAACTTACGTCCTTTTGGAGTTGTGGTAACTACTGCATATGCTGTACTTGCAGCAACTGCTGTCTTACCCGATCCAACATCACCCTCAAGTAGGCGTGACATTGCTTGTCCTGCTTTGAAATCTGAGATGATTGTCGAAATAGATTTCTGTTGAGCATCTGTAGCTTCGAAAGGGAAGCGCTTGATGAACTCCTGTAAGTTCTTCTCTGTCGGCTCTATCGTATACGTCTCATTCTTTTGGTATAGCTTACGAGCTACTTGTTTCTCTAGCTGGATATAGAATATCTCTTCAAAAGCAAATCTCTTTCTCGCTGTCTGCGCATCAGATAACTTCATTGGAGTGTGTATCCATATAAGTGCAGTTTTCAAACTAGGCAAGCTATATTTATCAAGTATTTCTTTAGGTATTGGATCGATAATTGTATCTAATACATCACTCTTGAATACTTCAATTATCTTGTGATACATCCAGTTAGTAGTTATACCCTTAGACTCTGGGTATATGGGATATAGGGTGTGTGATTCACCACCTGTACCAAACAGTGAATCACCTACACCAACAGGTATCTTGTTAACTATCTCAAGTTTAGGATTAGAGAAATATATTTCTCCATTCTTTCTCTGTGATACCTTACCCTCGATCCTAACTAATGCACCGTCAGGTGTCATCTTCGCTAGATATGGCTGATTAAACCATACACAATGTATCTTTCCACTCTCATCCTCTACCCAAGCATCAGCCATAGCAATCTTTGTCTTGAATCCCTTACTGGTCTTTAATTTAGATATTTTTCCAAATATTACAGCAACATCCCCCTTATTAAGCGAAGAAATATTCTGTGTCTGACTAGAATCACCATATCGTGTAGGGAAGTGGTATAGGAGATCAGATATTGTAGAAATACCAAGCTTCTTCAGTGCAGCTTTCTGCAAAGGTATGAGTCTAGAGTGTTCTGTAATGAGTGAATCCGGTTTCATTTGCACATTATACGATACCAGACACTTCAATACGATTGACTCTGGTCATGTTTACTTGTACCATTTCGTTAGTTTAAGGTCTTCTTATGAAAGCATTCAAAAGCCTACTCCATGTTGCAGTTATGGGTATTGGAGCGATTGTGGTGATACTCGGCATACTGGTTGATTTGGCCGGTATGTTTTTAACGATCTTCGCTGTGGTTGCTGAAATTCCACTTCATGAAATGACTCAATTTGTGCCTGCATATGTTGCGGGAAGTGCATTTGCTGTTGTGGCGGCAATCGTCTTGAGGTTCGTTGTCTTCGATGGTGACAAAAGATCTATGACAATTTTTCTACTATGGTTGTCACCCTTCGGATTCATCATTTTCGTCGGAATCTCCCTTGTGGGGATTCTCATCTTCGTGATACCAATAGTCCGCTCTGTTACGGACCCAAAATTTTTTCCGAAGTTCATAAGGCAGGTAATGATGCCTGTGAAATGAAGTCTAGAACACCCAGTCGTTTGATATGGGTGTTTTGTTTTGGATGATATAATAGAACCATGACAGAGTCGTATGTATTAGATAGAGTTATATTTAAAAAAGGCCAACAAGCCAAATTTATTTTACTATGCAAGAGTAAGTTAAATATGAATCAGATTAATCTATCTAGGTTTATAGGTGTAAGTCAAAAGACACTTTATACATGGATTTTGGAGAAAAAGAAGATGTCACACAGTGCAGTGCTACTCTTATCCAAGGAAGCCGGTATACCAACTCCAACTGATATTAAAGTTATCAAATGGGTCGATCATCTTAAGCGTGCAGGAACAATTGGCGGACAGATGAAGTATAAAAAATATGGATTCGTATCTGACGAGAAACGAAGGAAAAGCGCTTGGAGAAGTTGGTGGAATAGTGTCGGGAAGGACAAACAGAATTCTATTTTTAATAGGGTTGGTATTAGAATTCCACCGAGAGACAAGAGACTTGCAGAGTTTGTCGGTATTATGATAGGCGACGGTAATGTTGGTGAATATGCGATAAGAGTAACTCTAGACGCGCTATCTGATAAAAACTATATTACTTATGTTAAGAATATGGTAAGTGAGATATTTGGTATTAAAGTAAAGTTATATAAACATAAAAAGTTTAGAGCAATTGATGTTGTTGTGCAAAGTAGAAACGTTGTTGAGTTTTGCATAGGAATTGGATTGAAACAGGGTAACAAGATCAAAAATAATATTGATATACCAGATTGGATCAAGGCTAGTGAGGCGCTATCCATTGCTTGTGTTCGAGGTCTAGTTGATACAGATGGTTGTGTTTTTAAACACACATATACAGTAAACAAGAAGAAGTACTCTTATAACAAAATAGCTTTTACAAACAAGAATAAGTTGGTTTTACTATCAGTCTATAATATTTTGATTAAACTAGGATTTTGTGTAAGAATAACAAAAGATGGTAATGATGTAAGGATAGAAAATAAGAATGATGTCTACAGATACCTTAAGATAATAGGTACAAGTAACGTTAAATTTCTTAAGAAAATAGTTAAAAGGAAACGTGTCGGAGTGGTTTAACGACCATCTTTGCTAAAGATGTGAGCCCCTTAAAGGCTCCGAGGGTTCGAATCCCTCCGTTTCCGCAAGTGATCCATACCTTCGATTGATCTGGTATTTATGTATCGATATGCAAAGCAAATTATTAATTTAGAAAAAACAAAGCGTGTTGCACTAACACGTAAATTTCCTGCTATCTTACCCATAGTTCTAGAATCAAAAAGACTAATCAATACATTAGGGTATAAATTTAATCCAGCTTTCAGCCTTAGAAAAGAAACTGCAACTAAATGGTTCAATATAACTGAACACTCATCGCCATTGTACAGGAAGTATAACAAGGTGGAATTAGACGAAGGGAAGATTAAGAATATAAGAATTGCAATTAAAAATATTGATGGAATTGTTATACCTCCAGGTAAGATTTTTTCATTTTGGAAGTTTGTAGGAAGACCTTTAAAGAAGAATGGTTTTGAACGTGGTTTAGTGTTGTCTGCTGGTCAACTGAAAGAAGATATAGGGGGTGGGCTTTGTCAGCTATCAAATCTCATGGCATACATGTTTGCGTGTACTGAGTGTGATTTTGTAGAAAGGAAACATCACTCTAGAGATGTCTTTCCAGACAGCGGACGAATTATACCGTTTGCATCTGGTGCAACAGTATTCTTCAACCTTATTGATCTTAAGGTTAAAAACACATATCCGTTTCCAATCAGAATTAATTTACGAACTACCGATACCCAACTGAGAGGTTCGATTAGCTGTCCTGTTCAACTAGATAATTCAATTAAATTGGAGGAGGAAGGTAGTAAATTCATTAGATCATTGAGAACAGGAGTTATATATAGGTGCAATGAGCTCTTTAGAGTTATGTATGATAAGAGAACAAAGAAACAAATCAAAAAGAATATTTTATGGACTAATATAGCAGAGGTTATGTATGATACAGGGAACATCGAACATAAAATAGATACCTTAGATGCAAATATCTAGAAGTAATACCTATCTTATAAACCTCTTAGGATCCACCACTTCCTCAACATTAAAATATTCCTTCAAATGCCAAGGAGTCTGTAGAAGACGTATACCATCTATATCAGCTCTGTTCATAACAAAGTAATTAGGGAAGTACTCCTGGTATAGGTCCATACCTACTCCAAATAGCATATTAAAGCCTTTAGATACAAGATAGTTTCTTCTCTCATCATACGCACTAAATACCTGACCGAATGGTCCGATAAAGAGATTAGTATCACCAACTAGAGGTCTAACTTCTTTGTCCCATTTTTCTGTATCCCACTTAACCATATCAAGAGTAATACTGCTATCCCTAAAGGGCATTTGATGAGAGTAGCTATGACTAGCAAATGTCCATCCAGTCTCCTTCAGTCTCTTAACAATATCTTTAACTGACTTAACATCATTTGTATATGTACCAGAATTAACTTTGTTAGTTCTGTATCCAAACACTCCCTCATGTCCTGTAACCGCTATAACCCCTCTCGCACCTTTCCAAGAGAAGTCAGGATATAGATCGATAAAGTCATCAAGTATTGGAACAATATCACCATCACGAGTAACTTCTGTCTTACCAAGTGGAGTAGTAATCTCAGTAGCCACCTTACCTTGTTTGTCCAATACTAGTTTGTTAGCAAAACCATGATAGTCTTGATCTTTGTAGTAGTTTAGATCATCAAGAGATAGTATCAGTGGTCTCTTACCTTCAGGTAGAGAAAGAATATTACGT